>JAISOH010000175.1 GCA_031275825.1 Prevotellaceae bacterium
CAGAATGATTCCAACGAATGAACATCGCCCTTTGCGATTAAGGCATCTATTGCCTGAAAAAATCGCCGGTTGATATCTTCTTCAATCTTTGATACTTTAACTCTGTATCTTGGCATGATATTATTATTGCTTTATTGATTTTTTTCAATTGATATGTAAGACTTATTGGAAGAAAGCCACAAATCGCCTGCAAACAGAAACAAAAAGAACGTGTTACCGGCTTTGGTAGCGTCAATCCGATTACAGGACAGCTGACTGTAAATTTTGATAAGAAAGGAAATTATCAATCATTCAAAAAAACACTTGAAGAAAGTACTTTATACTTATCGGGATAAAAGTAAGATTATCATGTATGTAGATAACGTTCTGTTTTTTTAGTTTTATTTGAGATGTTTTATATGCAAATCTATAAAATATTGCAAGAAAACTCTTAAAATAATATTATAATTTACTGTATAGCAGATATGAAAATCATAATGTATTTCTCAATTTGTACAGCAAATCGGAAATTATATTTTTAAAAGTAATAATATTTTTTTAACTGTAAAAACATTAATTTACCAGTTCAGGCAGATGCGAATTTTTTTTTATTACCTCAAGAAAATCTATTCTTTTAAAATTTCCGACAGTCGTTTTACAACCAAATACAACCAAAATATAATAAATTACAACCAAATACAACCAAAATTCGGTTTTTTATGTTCTTAAATCACAGTATTAATATAATCAACAAAACAGAAATGCAATATTAAAATTTTCAATTATTTTTATTTTTTTTTGACCGCTACATTGTTTTTTGTAATTTTGACAAATAAAATAAACTATAATCAAAAAATACAAATTATGAAAAAAATAAAATTAACAGCATTGTTTATGTCAATAGCAATTATTACAGCCTGTTCGCCGGCTAATAAAAAAAACGCCGAAAAATTAGAAATCAACAATGAACTTACCGCCGCCGAAATTTCGGCAGGTGTTTTTACTCCAGAAATAATGTGGAAAATGGGAAGAATAGGTGAAAGCCAAATATCTCCCGATGGAAAACAAGCGGCATACACCGTTTCCAATTACAGCGTGGAAGCCAATAAAAGCGTAAGAAGCCTTTGGCTTATTTCGCTCGACGATAACAGTAAAACCGTAAAACTGGCGGATGACGTTTCAGACCATGCGTGGAACAATGCCGGCGACAAACTCTATGTTATGAAAGATGAACAGATTTTTGTAGCAGACGCCAAAACAGGTTTGCTTGAGCAATTTTCGTTTATCGAAGGCGGTATTGAAGGATTTGGCATATCACCTGCCGAAAACAGAATTTTTTACACAAGAAAAGTTGCCGTGGAGAAACGCAATTCGGCAGAAATATATCCTGATTTGGACAAATCGAAGGCAAAAATTTACGACGATTTAATGGTTCGTCATTGGAATTATTGGGACGAAGGAAAATATTCGCACATTTTTGTTGCGGAAATAAAGGATGGCAAAGTTGAAAACGGCAAAGACATTATGGAAGGCGAAGCATGGGATGCGCCAATGGCGCCGTATTTCGATATCGCCGAAATAGCATGGAACAGCAGCGGAACACAACTTGCCTATACATGCAAAAAACAAACGGGAACAGAATATGCCCTGTCAACACAATCGGATATTTTTATTTATGATACCGAAACAGGAACAACAAAAAATATATGCAGGGAATATAATGAAAGTAAAAACATTAATGAATTTCAAGGCTATGACAAATATCCCGTATGGTCGCCGGATGACAAAAAAATCGCTTTCCGCAGCATGCGCCGCGCAGGCAACGAAAGCGACAAAGAACGGCTGTTTGTATGGAACAGCAATGACAATTCAATGACAGAACTTACGCCGACATTCGATTATAACGCAACAAATATTGTTTGGGAAGGAAATGATATAATTTATTTTACAGCGCCTGTTGAAGCAACTCATCAAATATGCCGCGTGGATTGCAATACGCAAAAAGTGGAAATCCTTACATCCGGCGACCACGATATAAATCATTTCACAAAAAAAGATGATATAATAATTGCCGAAATAACAAAAATATCAATGGCAACCGAAATTTTCAAAATAAATATTAACGATAATGCAAATATTTCACAAATCAGTTTTGTAAATAAAAATATTTACGATAACATAACAATGGGCGAAGTTCAGAAACGCATGATAAAAACTACAGATGGTAAACAAATGCTGACGTGGGTTATATTTCCTCCGAAATTTGATGCTACAAAAAAATATCCTGCTCTGCTTTACTGCGAAGGTGGACCGCAAAGCGTTGTCAGCCAGTTTTGGAGTTATCGATGGAATTTTCAGTTAATGGCGGCGCAGGGTTATGTTATCGTAGCGCCTAACCGAAGAGGAGTTCAATCGTTTGGTCAGGAATGGTTGGATCAGATTTCAGGCGATTACAGCGGACAAAATATTCGCGATTACTTGAGCGCGATTGATGATGTTGCAAAAGAGACATGGTGCGACAATACACGTTTGGGCTGCATTGGAGCAAGCTACGGCGGATATTCGGTTTTCTTCCTTGCAGGCAATCATAACAAACGATTTAAGGCTTTTATTGCACATTGCGGAATATTTAACTTTGAAAGCATGTACGGACACACCGAAGAATTATGGTTTACAAACAACGACTATGGCGGCTCATACTGGGACGAAAATCCTGTTGCAAAACGTTCGTATGCAAATTCGCCTCACAAGTTTGTTGCAAAATGGGATACTCCCATATTAATAATTACAGGATTAAACGATTTTCGTATTCCGTATACTCAAAGTTTGGAAGCCTTCACCGCCGCGCGACTTTGCGGAGTTGATGCGCGTTTGATGGTTTTTGAAAACGAAGCCCATCAGGTTTTCAAACCTCAAAACAATTTGGTTTGGAATCGTGAAGTTTTCGGATGGCTTGATAAATATCTTAAATAGTTTTTTCAAAACAAACCTTACGGGAGTGAAAAAACACAGATACTGTTTTTTTACTCTTGATTTTTAAAGTCATTGACGGTAAGCGTTTATCTGTTTATGTGCAACATGGCAATATTGAATTTATCCCCCAATTAAAACACATATAAATTTCTTAAAAAACTTTATTACCTTTGAGAATTATTAATAAAATGTATAATGAGCAATAAAAATTTTTTATTTAAACAGTTTGTTATCAGGCAAGAAAAATCGGCAATGAAAGTCGGTATTGACGGTGTTATGCTTGGCGCCTGGGCAGATGTTGCAAATGCATCAAATATTCTTGATATTGGCGCAGGTACGGGTTTGATTGCAATAATGCTGGCACAGCGAAATTTAACTGCAAATATCGATGCTGTTGAAATAGAATGGCAGTCATACAGGGAGGCTGTAGAAAACGCAAACAACTGTAAATGGAAAGACCGCATAAACGTGATTCATGAAAAATTTCAAACTTTTGTCGAAGCAACTCAAGAGCGATATGATTTAATTGTTTCCAATCCGCCGTATTTTACAGGAGCGCTGCAATCGCCGGAAATGCAGCGCACTGTTGCACGACATACTTTATTATTGAATCAGGATGATTTGATAAACGGAATTGATAAAATACTTACGGATACAGGAAGATTTGCCGCAATTTTTCCTTACGCCGAAGCTAATGTTTTTATTGCAAAAGCCTCAATGCAAAAATTTTTCTGTAACAAAAAAACAAATATAAAACCAACGCCTCAAAAACCCGTAAAGCGTATTATGCTTGAGATTTCTCGCGTGAAACAAAATTTTATGGAAAATATAATCTGCATTGAAACAGGCAGTAAACGCTGTGATTACACCAGCGAGTATAAAAATCTCACAAAAGATTTTTACATAAAATTTTAAATCGTAGCCATTTAAACATTAACTGTTCGGACTTTTTGTTTAAAAATCATTTTTAACAGTAGAAACGTGTTTATAATATAGTGAAAACATGTATTTTACATCTAATGATATTGTGTTTAATAATTTTTAACTAAATAAAATAGTCGGAAAACTAAAATTATTAGTTACCTTTGTGTAATAAAATTTACTGTTATGAGAAAACTTACAACAAAAGAAGAAGAGATAATGGAATTTTTTTGGAAAAAAGGACCTTTATTTGTAAAAGAACTTTTAACGTTCTACGATGAACCGCGACCGCATTTCAACACAATTTCGACTATTGTGCGGATACTCGAAAACAAGGGATTTCTGTCACACGAAGTTTTTGGCAATACTTACCGGTATTTTCCTGCTTTAAGCGAAAATGAATTTCACAAGGAAACATTGAGAAATGTTGTCAGCAAATATTTTAACAATTCGTATCTTAACATAGTTTCATCGCTTGTTGAAGAAGAAAAAATTTCGCTTGACGAATTGAAAAAATTAATAGAAAAAGTACAAAAATCCTGAAAAATTTTCAAAAACATGGGAACAATATTAGTTTATGTAATCAAATCCGGAATATGCCTGTCGGTGTTTTATTTATTCTACAAGCTTTTGCTGAGCAACGAAACTTTCCACAAATTCAATCGCGCAGCCTTGCTGGGAATTTTATTTCTGTCGATTATGTTGCCGCTGATAGAAATTTCATCGCCGCCGCAACAACCCGAAATATCTGAAAACTTAATGCTGATGCTGCAATCGGCAATTATTGCTTCAAATACGTCAAACATTGAATTGATGCAGCAACCCGAAACCGCAACCGTAACATGGCTGCATGTTTTGTTGCTGATTTATATTGCAGGCATAATATTTTTGTCAATACGCAATATTTATTCCTCATACGGACTTTATAAACTTATAAAAAGCGGAAAACGGCAAACTCTCGAAAACGATATTACGCTTATTGTACACAACAATAATATAGCGCCTTTCAGCTGGTTCGGGTATATTGTTATTTCCAAAAAGGATTTTGAAGAAAACGGAAAAGAAATCATTATTCACGAAAAAGCTCACATAAAAAAACTGCACTCGATAGATTTGTTGATTTGTCATGTTTTCAATATTATGCAGTGGATAAATCCTGTTGTATGGCTGTTTAAACGAGAACTGCAAAACATTCACGAATATGAAGCCGACGAAGCCGTACTGAAAAAAGGAATAAACACAAAACAGTATCAGCTGCTGCTGATACAAAAAGCCGTAGGCGCAAAACTTTTTGCGCTGGCAAACAATTTTAATAAAAGCAAACTTCAAAAACGCATAACAATGATGTCAAAAAACAAATCAAATCCTTATTCAAGATTGAAATATTTATATGTATTGCCAATGTTTGCCATTGTTGTAACGGCATTTGCAAGCCCGCAGGTGAAAAACGAAATGGAAAAAATTTCATCTGTAAGCATCGGCGATTTTATCCGGCAAAACGAAGACGAACAGAAAGCAAATACAAATGCAAATGCAAGCGATTCGACTATGCTCGCTGTTTTCAATCAAATGCAAATCAATGATTCCACAGACAATTCTCAAATATCCGTTACCTTAAATTCGCAAGGCAACTTGCAGGATACGATTACGGTTTTTACGGACAGTGAAAACGGCAAAATATCAAATTCGGATGTTTTGATTATTGTGGACGACAAAATAGTGAACAGCATGGACGATATCGACAAAACACAAATAGAAAGCATTTCGGTTATCAAAAACGATACAAAAGCAAAAAAAGATGACGCTGAAAAAAACAATATAATATTGGTAAAAACAAAAAAAGGTAATGAGGAAAACAAAAAAACGAAAATACAGGCTTATACTTCAACAATGTCAATTAACAACGGTAATGCGGTAATGTATGTTACTTGCGATACCCTTCCCGATTCGTTAAAAAATTATGCCTATTCATTTTATTTCAATAACAACGATATAAAAAAATTCAATATCGATTCGCTGTACAAGCCGCATTTTTATTTTTCAAAATCACAAAATGATTCGTTGAAAAAGAAATTGAGTTATTATTCAACAATACATAGCGATTCGTTGAAAAACTGGAATATTAAAATAGAAGCATGGAATGATTCACTGAAAAATATTTTGAGTTATCATTCGAAAATACATAGTGATTCATTAAAAAACTGGAATTTTAAAATAAAATCATGGGATGATTCCATTAAAAATGTAAATCTCAATTATTATTTCAACTGGGATTCTGATAAATCCGCCGATATTTTTGACCCAAACATTTTAGTAATTGTAGATGGAAAAGAGATGAAATTTGACGAATTTGCAAAAATGGGCAGGCAAATCGGCACAATAAGCGTTTTGAAAGATAAGGATGCAATAAAAAAATACGGAATAAAAGCAAGGAAAGGCGTAATAATTGTTGAAACAAAAGATAAATAAAAATATTTAATACAATGAAAAAACTGTCTTTACTGTTAATTTTAAGCATCTTTGCGATAAGTCATTCTTTTGAGCAGGAAATTCCCAATGAATATTACAAATTTATAAACGAAGCAGATTCGCTATATAAAATTAAAGAATACAAAATGTCGGCGTTTGCATATTCGGCCGCAATGCGGGCAAACAATGGCAAAGCATTAATACATGATCGCTACAACGCAGCCTGCTCATGGGCTTTGGCAAACAATCCGGACAGCGCTTTTTATCATCTTAATATACTGGCTGACAATAAATACAGTTATTATTCATCGATTGTAACAGATTCCGATTTGTTTTCGCTGCATAACGATAAACGCTGGAAATATTTGCTTGAAACGATAAAACGGAATAAAAGAGAAAACAGCGGCATGTTGAATTGCGTAAATGATAAACAGGATGACGAAGATGCAAAAAAATCACGGCAGGAAATAAAATCTTACAACTTAAACGTAAAAATGAATGTAAAAAACAAAACAGTAACAGTTGACGGTTTTGTTACGATATATTTTAACAATACGGACAGTCTTGATTTGGTATTGTGGGGAAAAACGAAAATCAATACAATAACATATAATAACAAATCTGTCGATTTTACTTTCGATACGCTGTCAAAATCCAAAATCATGTATATTCCCGATGGCAGAATGTTGACGCTTGTAAATCCTGATAAAACTGTCCAAACAAAATCAATATATTTCAACTACGAATGTAACATGCAAAACGTGGAAGGCTGGGGACGTTCGTTTACCGGCCACTGGATAGAATTAGGATATTATACAGCATGGTATCCCGTGCATGCAGCAAGCGGAAAATTCACTTCATCGTTACAAATATCTATTGATGAGCCTTATAAAGTAAGCGGTTCGGGTGTAGTTATACCAAAAGGAAACCAATGGGAAATGACTCAAACATGGGAAGGTTTCGACAATATAATTATAGCATCAAAAAATTTGAAATCCCGAAAAATACAAATTGATAATACTGTAATCGAAATTATCCATACCGATTTTCCGCAATCCGATATTGATTCTGTTTTTGTTGAATTCAAAAACGTATTTGATTTTTACGAAAATATATATGGACAGTTAAACAAAAACGAAGGATATTTAAAATTTGTTCTTTGCCCGGTTGAAGGCGGAGGAGGTTACAGTCGGAAAAATTATATTTCTCTTAAAACAAACCGTTTTACTGCCCTGTTAGGATATGGAATTGCTCACGAAATGGCGCATTTTTGGTGGAACAGCGCAGATGCAACCACATGGCACGACTGGATAAACGAAGCCTTTGCCGAATACAGCATGTTGCTTTACATAAAAGAAAAATCAGGTCAATATGTTTTTGATTCTTATCTTGATGCATATCGGGTGAATGCAGAATATTCCTGCCCTGTGTGGGCTATCGACAGAGATACTCCCGAAGCCTATACGGCGCTTTATGAAAAAGGTTCGGTAATGTTGTATGATTTGGAACAAAAAATCGGAACAAAAGCGTTTTTGAAATTTATCAGACATATTTTAAGTCGAAATATAAAAACAACTAATGAATTTCTAAAAACAGCGGAAAATGACTTGGGAACCGATATAAGTAACTGGATTGAATCTAAGTTGAAAATGACAAGCTATGAATAAAATAAATTTTATATACTCATGGTACGCAAAGTTTGTAAAAATCTTAATTTTTCAGTAAAGAATACAGGCGCAAACGGCAAATTACTGCGCAGATTTACGCCGAATCTGCGCGTGTTTTCAGGCATATCCGAAATCAAACGGACAGTATCAAAACCGTATCTTCACAGGTTGCGCACAGGATTTGTCTTATTTTCATTTTGCGGAACATAAATAATAATTTTAAATAATAATAACAATTTTAAAAAATAATGAGATGAAATCAAAAATTTTAATTGCAGCTACAGTCTGCGCATGTTTATTTAATCAGGCAAAATCACAAACCATACGGGTGATTTATGAAATGCAACCCAAAATACAACTGAATACGGGTGATTTGGACAAGAATATTATTGAACAGATTAGAAAAAAGTCAAAAACCAGAAACATACTTTGCTATAATAACGGCGAAAGTATTTTCAAACCGGTGAAAAACGAAGACGAAAATTCTTCAAGCGGCATAAACATCCAAATCGGTACTTCCGGAGATATTACATATAAAAATCACAACACAAACAGGGAAGTAGCCAGTAAGAATTTTTTCGGGAAAAGTTTTTTGATAGAAAACGAATTGGAAAATGAAAAAAAATGGGAAATTACCGATTCTGTAAAAGACATACAGGGTTATACATGCAAAAAAGCAATATCAAAAAACGATGAAAAAGAAACAGCAGTCTGGTTTTGTCCCAATTTGCCAATAAAAGACGGACCGGTTTATACAGGTTTGGACGGACTTGTTCTGGAAATGATATCCGACAATCTTACCTTTGTTGCAATGGAAATATTGATTGATGCCGACTGTCAAATTACAGTTCCCGACAAAGGTGAAAAAATAAGCAAGGAAAAATTTGACAAAATGGTTGAAAAACGTATGAAAGCAATGGAACAAAGCGCCGAATCGGGCGGCGGCATGGTAATAAAAATCACAAAATAGCAGAATTATTCGAGATTAACATGAAAAAATATTTATTTTTTGCAGCATTTTTATTTGCTGTAGGGGGCGGTTTTGCCCAAAACAACAGCGTAAAAGGTCTCATAACCAACGAAAAAAACGAACCTGCAAGTCATGCTACGGTTTTATTGCTGTCGCTAAAAGATTCGTCTGTCGTAAAATATACCGTAAGCGACAGCAACGGCGCTTACCAATTGCAGCAAATACCAAACGGACAATACTGGGTAGAAGCGCGTTACGTTGGATATTCTACGCAGCGAACAAAAATAGGAGTTTTTGGAAACAATAATCTTGATGTCAGTTTCAAACTGAAAGAAGAAATTGTAACCCTTGAAGCATCAAAAGTAAAAGCAAATTATGTAGGAGTAGAATTCAGCGGCGATACTGTCCGTTACAATCCGCTTGCATACGTCGATGGTTCGGAAGTTACGCTCGGAGAACTGATGAACAAACTTCCCGGAATTGATGTTGATAAATCGGGAAAAGTAAAGGCGCAGGGCAAAGATGTAGATGCAATATTGATTGAAGGTAGAGATTTATTTTCGGGAAATACGCAGGTACCTTTGCAAAATCTTCCGGCAAGCATAGCCGAAAAAGTTGAAGTTGTAAACAATTACAGCGAATACGATATTATGAAAGGATTTCAGTCGTACGAAAAAACCGCAATAAACGTAAAAGTAAACAAAAATTTCTGGGAAAAAATCAGCGGAAACATCAGTCTTGCCGGCGGCGTTCAAAATAAATTCCATACAAAAAACAACATAATACGGCTAATGCCCAAATTTATGGCATCTGTAACCTTGTCGGGAAACAGTCTTGGCGAAAGCCTTTTGCAGTTTGACGACTATATTAAAATGAAAGGGGGAATGAACGAATTTTCAACAGGATCGGGTTCTTTTTCGTTTTCGCTTGACGAAACGGACGTAGCGCTGTTAACATCGGCAGATGCAAATACATACAGCGCTTTAAACAATCTTGCGGTGTTAAATATTTCGGCTCAACCCAGCGAAAAACTCAAAATAAATACTTACGGACTTTTTAATATGTCGAAATTTAAAAACATGGATGAAAGCCAATATACATATTTCAACGAAAACGGAGACGAACATTATACAAAATCGACAAAAAGCGTGAAGCGCAATAAAACAGGCAGCGGATTTTTAAAATTATCTTACAGTCCGTCAAAAACATTAACTTGTATTTATCAGGGAATTTTTACGGATGCTCTCGCAAAATCAGCATCCGAAATTGACAATATCGATATGTTTACATCTTCGCAAAATGAAAGAAAATCGTTGAATACAACTCATAATTTTACGGCAATCAAAAAAACAGGGGAAAATGTTTTTACTGCAAATGTGAATTTTATTTACAAAAATACGCCGTCGGAATACGGCTTTCAAGCCGATTCGCTTCTGTTGCCGCTTACAGCCGGCGCTTACAATGATTTGTTTTATGTTTTGCAGCAAAGAAATTCAAATCAAAAAACGGCAAGCGCCGACATATCGTATCTTTACAAGTTAAATTCAGCATATTTCATGAAATTTGCACTCGGAGCAAATTATACGCGCAGCGGTTTTGCATCAACCATTTATGAAAATTATCCCGACAGAGAAAAAGAATTGATTGACGATGACAGTTTTATAAACGATTATAATTTGGGTTATTTTAATCAGACAATAAATGTAAACATTACAAAAAATCAGGGCGTATTCGGTTTCAAGGCAGGTTTGACCATGCGCAACATGATTTTTTATCATAATATTACCGGCACTCTGGAAGATAAAAACAAAATCGTTGCCGAACCCGAACTTGAAATTTCAATAAGACCGAAACAAACGAGCCGGCTTTCGATTTCATACAGAAAAGGCATGACAATGACATCCGTTGCAAATTTGATTCCGGGTATTTATATCAACAGTTTCGACAGTTATGTAAACGGCGGCAGTTTTGCAAAACTTTTTACAAACCATCATTCTGTTTCAACAATCTTTTCCGATTTCAATCAGTTTTATAATACGCAGTTTTATGTTTACGGGAATTATGAATTAACTGAAACATCGGCGAAAGATTATTACCGAACGGGTTCGCTAAACGAAATACGTACTGTTTTATCGCCCGACAGATACAGTTTTCGGCTTTCTTCATCCTTTTCAAAAAAGTTTCTGTTTGCGCCGGTTTCAACAAATATCAGCCTTGCGTACAGGCAGAACGCATATTCGTATTTCAGCTCAGGCAACGAAATAAAAAGTAAAACAAATTCGACGTCAGCCGATTTAGGCATTTCGACCAGTTATAAGGAGGGATTTAATTTTGCATTAAATGCCGCCTTTTCGCGTAATTACTACAAGGCAATTATTGCAAACAAACAGGATATACAGCGGTATTCGGGAAAAATCTCATTTGGAAAAAACAATTTTTACATATCAACATCTCTTGATTACGAACACAATAACGCCCGCAGGGTAATGCAAAATTTTTATTACTGGAACGCCGATATTCGTTATTCGTTTGCAAACAAAAAATATGAATTTCTATTAATCGGCAACGATATGCTTCATACTTCCGACAAACGCTGGCGCGAAATTTCATACACCGACAACGCAATGATAGAAAGTTTCATGCGCCGTATTCCAGGAAGTATTATTTTGAAATTCAACATGAAAATTTAATACTGAATTATCAACAGACTGTTTTTGCTCCGAATGTGGAGAAAATTATTCAGTCGCTTCTTACCGAAAAAAAACGGCAGGATGTAAGCCGTTCAGAAACCTTTGCGAGCCATTCGCTGCCCTTTGTGAGCCATTCGCTGCCCTTTGTGAGCCATTCGCTGCCCTTTGTGAGCCATTCGCTGCCCTTTGTGAGTCATTCGCTGCCCTTTGTGAGTCATTCGCTGCCCTTTGTGAGTCATTCGCTGCCCTTTGTGAGTCATTCGCTGCCCTTTGTGAGCCGCGCAGAAACCTTACATTTTAAATCTGACAGGTTTCCGAAACCTGTCAGGTTTGATGATGCTTGCTGTTTCTCACAGGACAGCCATCTTTTTCAAATCGGTCAAACAAAACATTTGTTTCTGCAAAAAATCAGTTTTTAAGGATAAACTGTTTGATATTAAATCTTGTTCATAACTTCATTTTGGCGATTTATGCTTTCGTTATGAACTGCATCAAGAATTGAACAAATAAACGATTCGCTTAAATTGAGCCGTTTTGCTCGCATAATAATTCTTTCTACAATATTTTTCCAGCGTTGTTCCTGATAAATGGAAACATTGCAGGTTAATTTCATTCTTCCTATTTCTTCGGCAAGTTTCATTCTTCTGCTTAATAATTCAAACAAATCCGAATCGATCTGGTCGATTTCGGAACGAAGCTTGCTTAATGAATACGCAAATATTGAACTTTCATTGTTTGCATTTCGCCATTTTAACGAATCAAGAAGAGTGTTAAGTTCATCGGGAGTGATTTGCTGGCTTGCATCGCTCCATGCGGCGTCGGGACATATATGAGATTCTATCATCAAGCCATCATAATTTAAATCGGCGGCTGTTTGCGATATTTTAAATAATTTTTCACGGTTGCCGCATATATGTGATGGGTCGCAAATCATTTTTGTTTCGGGAAATTGGCGTTTAATATCAAAAATCAAATGCCATAAAGGCACATTGCGGTATTCGCTGTATCCGAAGGCTGAAAATCCGCGATGAACAAGCCAGATATTTTCTATTCCTCTTGCGTGAGCAATTCGTTCTATTGCGCCTATCCATAATGACAAATCGGGATTTATCGGATTTTTTATTAAAACTTTAACCTTGCTGCCTTTTAAAACATTTGCAATTTCTTTTACATTAAACGGATTTACTGTTGTACGCGCTCCAATCCACACATAATCCACTCCGTATTCAAGCGCTTTGTCGGCATGTTCGGCATTTGCTATTTCAACGGCTATGGGCAAACCTGTCATACGTTTTGCAGCTGCAAGCCATATTAATCCGAGTTCGCCGACTCCTTCAAACGATTCAGGGCTGGTTCTCGGTTTCCATATTCCTGCCCGCAAAATATCCACTTTTTGCGTTTCGGCAAGTTTCCTGCAAGTAACTATTGTCTGTTCTTCCGTTTCGGCGCTGCATGGTCCCGAAATTATTATTGGACGTTTCATTTTAATCAAGTATTAATAAACCGAAAATCATTATTTTTTTATTTTATTAAAACAGCGTAGGATAGTCTTCTTCCATTTTTTGCAGAATGGCAGATATTATCGCTTCCCTGAAAAATTTTGTTTTTTTTGTAATTTTGTATTTACGGCAAAAATTTGTGATAACTCCCATTTCCGTATCATTAAACATTAAGGTTTGGCGATGCGTTCGTTTTGTTTTTTTCAAAACCGCAGGTTCGATTTTCTTTTTCCTGTTTGCCATGTTTTATTTTATATAACTGTTGCCTTTTTCTACTGCTTTGCTTATGTGGTCGCAAATATTTTCTTCGCCTATTTTTTCCGACAAGCCCGATGTAACAAGCATTTGACGTACGCCTTCATTAACTCCCGAAAGCACAATAATAATGCCTTCCGCTTTTGACAGCCGGCACAGTATTTCAAGATTTCGTAAACCGGTAGAATCCATAAACGGCACTTTCCGCATCCTGATAATTCTTACTTTAGGCTTTTCGCCGGTAATTTTCATGTATGCATCAAATTTATTTGCAATGCCAAAGAAAAACGGTCCATCGATTTCATAAACTTCAACGCCTTTTTTAAGAGCAAGTTTTTCTTCTTCCATGTATATTTCTTTTTCATGAGACAAGTCGAGCACATCTGTCGTAACCGAAACCTTGCTTACTTCAATCATGCGGCGCATAAACAGTAGCATTGCAAGCAGCAATCCTATTTCAATGGCTATTGTCAAATCAAAAATCGTTGTGATTAAAAATGTTGTTATCAATACCGCAGCATCCGATTTTGAATTTTTTACCAGCGAGCGAAAAGTTCTCCATTCGCTCATGTTATACGACACAACAGCCAAAACGCCGGCAAGACATGCCATTGGAATATGTTTGGCAAGCGGAACAAGAAAAAGCATTATCAGCAAAAGCACAAAGGCATGAACAATTCCTGCCACAGGGCTTCGTCCTCCGTTGTTGATGTTTGTCATTGTGCGGGCAATCGCTCCCGTTACGGGGATCCCGCCAAAAAACGGAACAACAACATTTGCCGCTCCCTGAGCAATAAGTTCCGTATTTGAATTATGGCTGTCGCCGATAACGCCGTCGGCAACCGTAGCCGAAAGCAGCGACTCTATTCCGCCGAGCATTGCTATTGTAAACGCCGAAGGCAGCAGACTGTTTATTTTTTCAATCGAAGGAAACTCAAATCCCGTAAATTTGATGCTTGCGCTCAAATCGGGAAATTTATCGCCAATGGTAGTTATTTCTGTTATGTTTGCATAATTTTTAAACAGATACGTAACAACCGTTACAAATAAAATGGCGACAAGCGAACCCGGTATTTTCTTCATAAATTTCGGAGTAATTAAAATAAGAAAAATACTTGTAAAACTTAATCCTGCTGCCATAAAATTGATATTTCCCAGATTTTCAAAATACGTTCCCCATTTGGAAATAAAATCTCCCGGCATGTTATTTATCGACAAACCCAGCAAATCATTTATCTGCGTTGAAAAAATAGTGAGCGCTATGCCGCTTGTGAATCCGACAATAATAGGATACGGAATAAATTTTATTACGGTTCCCAGTTTCAGAAAACCCATTAGCATCAATATAATTCCGGCTATAACCGTTGCTGTTGCCAAGCCTGAAATTCCAAGTTCGGGATTGGCTACTATACCGAAAACAACAATTATAAAAGCGCCTGTCGGACCGCCTATCTGTACATTTGAGCCGCCCAGAAACGATACGATAAATCCTCCTATAATGGCGGTAATCAAACCTTGCTCGGGACTCACGCCCGAAGCTATTCCAAAAGCTATGGCAAGCGGTAGCGCTACAATTCCGACTATTAACCCTGCCATTAAATCGGCAATGAATTTATCTTTTGTGTAATTTTTTAATGTTACGAACAGTTTTGGCTTAAAATTCAAAAGCATCTCGTTATAATTTCATCTTATTTTATGTACAAAATTACATGATTTTTTTGAATTTACATACCTGTTAATAAAAAATCGGCAAGCTTTGCAGGGCAAAAATAGACCTCCTGCGAAACTAAAATAATCGAATTACTTTTGCCGCATGAGATACGATAAGATCAAAAATTACAAGCCGGAAAAATTTCGGCGCTTAACCGGAGTAAAGTCTGAGACATTCTCGGTCATGGTAGAGGTATTGATCAGGGCATATGCAGTTAAACACGGTAGCGGCGGTCGTTCATCGAAATTAAGCATGGAGGATATGTTGTTGGCGACGCTGGGATATTTACGGGAATACCGTACATACGCTCACATCGCCGCCGATTTCGGCATTTCAGAGAGCATCCTGTTCCGTGCGGTGAGGTGGGTTGAAAATACGCTCATAAAGGATGGACGCTTTCATTTGCCCGGCAGGAAAGCGTTAGTTAAAAGCGATTACAGTACGAAGCGGTGTTGGTTGAGGCAATCGAAACCCCGTGCTAACGCCCCAAAAAAAACAGCAGAAACGGTATAGTGGCAAGAAAAAACGGCACACGATGAAAACGCAGGTGCTGGTTGACAAAAAGGACAGGCGAATAATTTGCACGGCATTTGCAACCTGCAAAAAGCACGATTTCAATCTGTTCTGCGAATCGAAAATAAATTTTGCCAAAACAACAGGCATCAAAACCGACAGAGGCTATTTTGGCATAAAAAGTTTGCATCCAAACTCGGAGTTACCGCACAAAAAATCAAAATTTCATTCGATGTCGAAGCAAGAGAAGTTGGAGAACCGGGCTGTCGCACGCACGAGAGTTGCAAATGAACACGCATAGGCTTTGTCAAACAATTCCGCATACTGTCCGAATGTTACCGCAACCGGCGTAAACGATTCGGTTTGAGGTTCAACCTTATTGCTGCTATTTGCAATCTCGAATTGATTTGTTAGTTGCGCACGAGGTCTAATGAATAAACGTACAAATTCACATATAAAAGCGTTTACTCTTGCCGAATTACTGATTGTAATGATAATAGCGGGAATTATAGTATTAAGCATAATGGAAGGTTTTAATATTGTTCACC
>JAISOH010000193.1 GCA_031275825.1 Prevotellaceae bacterium
GTTTCGGGCGGCAGGGCGGTAGGCATTTCTTTTTCACAGGAATCACACGAACACAATGTCAATAATATTATAACTGTAATTTGTATATATTTAAGCGTTTTCATATTTATTTAATTTTACTGTTAATTGTTTCCGCTTTGCCCTGTTTCGGGCTAACGCTTTCGCAGTTGGCAATAACATACAAAATGTATTTTTGCACAATAGCCGACAAGGGCTGTTTTATGTTTTCCGTAATAACCGAAACTGTCCATATCATCTTTCTCAATCATGTTTTGTTTCCATATTTTATACGCCGTAGCCATTATTTTTTACCTTCCATGTTGATGAGCAAAGATTGTTTTGCATATCCGAATGGCTTGTGTTATTCTATCCGTTTTGCGCTGATATGTTCGTTCAACTGTGTTTCGTATTTTTTAAATTCGTCGCTTTGGAATACGCTGTAATTCATTTGGCGCATATTGTTGATTATATGCTTGTAAAAATTCATACATTCGTTAAAGTTGTCGAATGCAAATTTTGTTCGGCATATATCAAGGGCTTTTTCAAACATAAACTGCTGTCGTTTCAATGGCGCCGAAGCGTCTATCGCATCAAAGGCGTCCTGTTGCAGAATGACATAATCAATAAGTTCCGATTTCCAGAAGCGGTCGTGATATTCAACTGGAACGCTGTCGTCTCCCAGAATATTTATCTGTTCATATGCTTCGCGTCCGCGGAGAACTATATTTTTACCTTCGCTTACATTTGCCGTCCAGTTTTCGCTGATTGTTTTGTTAAGATATTCGCAAATTTCGGGATATTCGAGATATTTGGAATAGCTGTCCACAGGGTCCACGGCGGGATAGCGTTTGCTGTCGGCACGGCTTTGCGCCAGAGCGTAAAAACAGCGCGCTGCCTTTTTTGTTGATTCCGTAACAGGTTCTTTCAGGTTTCCGCCGGCAGGCGATACTGTTCCTATAAACGTAACGGAGCCTGTTTGTCCGTTGTTGAGGTAAACCAGACCTGCGCGCGAGTAGAAGTTTGAAATAATTGCCGACAAGTCCATTGGAAAGGCATCGGCGCCGGGAAGTTCTTCGAGGCGGTTGCTCATTTCGCGTAAAGCCTGCGCCCATCGCGATGTTGAGTCGGCAAGCAAAAGTATTTTGAAACCCATTGCCCGATAATATTCGGCTATTGTCATTGCTGTATAAACCGATGCTTCGCGAGCTGAAACGGGCATGTTTGATGTGTTGCAAATAATAATTGTTCGTTCCATCAGTTTTCGACCTGTGCGCGGGTCGTCAAGTTCGGGAAATTCGGTGAATATTTCAACAACTTCGTTTGCACGTTCACCGCAGGCTGCATTTATGATAATATCGGCATCAGCCTGCTTTGCCAAAGCGTGCTGCAATACTGTTTTACCGCAGCCGAAAGGTCCGGGAATAAATCCTGTTCCACCTTCGGCAATGGGATTGAAAGTATCGATGATACGAACTCCCGTTTCCATTATTCTGAACGGTCGAGGTTTTTCCCTGTATGCAGTAATTGCCTGCTTTACGGGCCAGCGCTGAACCATTGTTATGTCATGTTCGTTACCGTTTTCGTCGGTAATAACAGCAATTCTGTCGTTAATTTTGTACAGACCTTTGCCTGCTATTGTTTTCAGCGTGTATTTGCCTTGAAGTTTGAAAGGCGTCATTATTTTATGTTTCAGCCATCCTTCGGTTACTTCTCCCAGCCAGTCGGCAGCCGTAACTTCATCGCCGGTTTTTGCAATCGGCGTAAAATCCCATTCTCTGTCAAAATCAAGCGGTGCGGTGTATTCGCCGCGTTTCAGGAATACGCCTGTCATTGACGCCAGATTGTTTTGCAGTCCATCGTAATTGCTTGACAGCAGTCCGGGCCCAAGCGTTGCTTCGAGCATGTGTCCCTGAAATTCGACTTCGCAGCCTGCGCTTAATCCGCGAGTGCTTTCATATACCTGCACCTGCACTTTTTCGCCATCTACTTTTATAACGTCTGCCATCAATTTTATATTTCCCAGTTTTATGTAGCAAACTTCATTCTGTGCAACCGGTCCGTCAACTTTTACCGACACCAGATTGGCAATTATTCGTGTTACTTTTCCTGTTGTTTTCATTTATATTTTTATTTTTTATTTTCCTGTATTTTTATATCTTTTTTGTTAAAAACTTTTTGTGTATCGCAGGTCTTCATCAGGTCGTCTATAAGTTTTTTGAACATTTCTTTTCCTGTTTGCCTGTCAAGCGACAACCAGCGTTCAACAATATCTGCCTTTTGCATGAAAGCTAAAACGGCATTGACGTCAAAATAACTGTAAACCGAAATTTCGTCTATTTTTTCCCATTTGAACATGTCTATTTTGCGTTCGCGTTCGCAGGCATCGGTTATTTCGGCAATCTGTACGATTTTGTGTATCCAGTCTATTTCGCTGCCGAGTCCGAAATCTGCTGCTGAACTTTTTGCAAAAGTTTCGGCATTTTGTCCGACAAAAAAATCGGCTGCATCTATTTGCAAGCGTCTTGCAATTATTGCGGTTTGTATGTTGCGCAAATCTCTGTCGAAAGCAAACCACTGGCGTATAAATGCGTTTTTCAGTTTTAAAATTTCATTGTAAAACAATGTTTGAAGCAGGTTTTCCCTGTTGCGTTCGTACAGTTTCAGTATCTCGTCAGGATAATCTTCATTTTTATCGTTTTCAAAAATTTCGATAAAATCGTTCATGTATTTTGGCAGTCCGTAACGGTTTTTGATTTTTTCATTAAGGCTGTTCCTGTCAAAATTGCCTTTCCTGTAAAAAGGCAAGTTTTTTTGCAGTAATGTATTGATAAGATTTTGATTGTCGTATGGATAAAACAAAACTTTAATCAGTTCGTAATCGTCTGGATGTATGCTTTCTTCAACTTCGCTGCGCAATGCGGTAAAATCGAACTTTTTTACATCAAAATCTATTATCAGTTCCGGCAAACTTGATATAAGACAAGGATATTCTCGTTTCATAATGAACATGGTTTTATTCTTGTCCAAACAGCAACTGCCTCATTTTTGGACGCATGTATTCACTGAAAAGATTTAAAAAATCCTGTTCTGTAAAACTTATGTAATATCCGTTGTCTTTTGATGCAATTCTGAATCCCGATTTTATGTTTTTGGAAAAAGCAAATTCCGTTTTGCCTTCGTTAAGTTGCTTTATTGCAGAATCATTTATAAACTGTTCAAATTCTTTTTGCTTTGATTCGGGCAATAAAATATTTAATTCTGCCGCATTCCGGCTATCGACCTTGAAGTTTTCAACGGCGGTTTTTATCAGCGTCTGCACAAATTCCACATCGTTCATTGAGGAGTTTGCAGCGGGTGTAATCGCTTTTGCCGTAATCAATGTTTCTACGCTTTGTTTAATTTGTGCAATCACCTGCCGCGAAACCATAATTATTTCGGCGTCTGCGTTTTTCTTTGCTTCGATTGCCGACTTGTTTGCCGCATTGATTATTTCGTCTGCCTGCTGTCTGGCGTTATCCATAATTTTTTTTGCTTCGATTCTGGCATTTGCCAAAAGTTCTTCGGCTTCGCTCTGTCCTTTCGACAATCCTTCCCTGTATAATTTTTCTGTTAATTCTTGGAGTTTGTTTTGCATATAATTATTTTAAAATAAAGTTAGGAATTTGAGAACAAAGGTAAAAATAAATTACAAATAATTAGAATTATTAACTCTGTTATGCACAGTTTTCAAAAAAGTTTGCAGGGCGCCGTTCCGTGTAGAAAAAATAAGAAAATAATAAAGCCTGAAAGTGAAAAAGAAGTTGTCCTGCGCCAATTATTCACAGTTTCGGTCATATTCTGTGTCTCGCAGAAATTGCCAAAATAAAACATAAACAGTTGGCTGAGTGCAAAAAATAATTTTCTGCTTACATAATTTTATTTACCTTTACTGAAAATTTTGAATATAAAAATGAGAAACAAAAAACTTACATATACGGAAGCAATAACCGAAATTAAATCTATGATTGAAAGAATAGAAAATTCGGAACCGGATATAGATGCCCTCAATAAAGATATTGAACGCGCAGTGGAACTTATAGAATTTTGCAAGTCAAAATTGCATGTTGCCGAAGAAAATATCAATAAAATACTTGAAGATACTGAAACGGAAATACATAATGCGTGAATTATTAAAAAAAAATGATATATACATAATTTATTTTACCGCAGCAGCCATTATTTTGTTGGGTTTTTTGCGATTAACCGGTTTCTATTACAGCAATTATGTTTTTAATTTTGCATTATTGCCTTATATAATAACTCGCGGTTTATACTATCTGACAGTCTGGCGAAAAAGCAATGAAAAATTAAATGCTGACGATAAAAACAGACTTTATGTCTGCATAGCCGTATTTATAACGGTTTTATTTAGCGCTCTTGATTTTTTCAGCGCCGATTTTTTTGTTATGTTCCTTATAATGGTTGATTTTTTACTGCTGCAAAACAAGGAAAAAAATAATGAAACATCATAATAAACGTAATTAAATATGAACAACATCGAAAAACTGCGCAATTATATGCGCAAAGAAAAAACGGACGCTTTTATAATCCCAAGCAACGACCCTCATTTTAGCGAATATGTTGCAAACTGCTGGAAATGCCGTGAATGGATAAGCGGATTTACCGGCTCGGCAGCAACTGTTGCAGTAACAGACAAAAAAGCAGCATTGTGGACTGATTCCCGATATTTTCTGCAAGCAGAAAAACAGCTCGAAGGAAGCGGAATAGAACTTAAAAAAGCAGGATTGGATGAAACCGAATCCATAACCGAATGGCTGCACGGTAACCTTGATGCAAATGCAAAAATAGGAATTGATGAAAAACTGTTTTCGATAGTCGAATATGAAGATTTGCACAGTCAACTATTACCGTTGCAACTTGTTCCCTTATCAGACCCTTTTGCCGAAATCTGGGAAAATCGCCCGGAAATGCCCAAAAATAAAGCCTTTTTGCTGCATAAGCGATTTTGCGGAAAAACCGTAAGACAAAAACTCAATGACATTGAAACGGCTCTTGACGATACAAAAGACGCCGCTTATATAATTTCGGCTCTTGACGAAATTGCATGGCTTTTCAATTTGCGCGGCAGCGATATCGACTATAATCCTACCGCTATCGCCTATGCAATAATTGACTTTCCCGATATTCACCTTTTTATTGACAGAGAAAAAATATCTTCCGCCGATAAAAAATCTTTAAACGCAAACAAGGTTAAACTGCACGAATATAGCGATTTTGAAGTATTTCCCAAATATATCGACAATAAAAAAACAATAATAATAAATTCTAAAAAAACAAGTATTTACATTTATAACATATTGAAAAAAAACAATCTGAAAATAAAAATCGAAAACAATACAAACGGCATCATATCAACATTGAAAGCAATAAAAAACAAAACGGAAATTTCAGGTTTTCGCCGCGCCATGATTGCCGATGGAGTTGCTTTAACCAAGTTTTTTTTCTGGCTTAAACAAAATGTCGGAAAAAAAACACTCACCGAACTCGATGTATCGGCAATGTTACATAAGTTTAGAGCAAAAAACAAATTGTTTGCAGGCGAAAGTTTTGAAACGATTGCCGCATACGCCGAACATGGAGCAATAGTACATTATGAGCCAACCGAAGAAACAAACATCAAAATTAAAAAACAGGGATTTCTGCTTATTGATTCGGGCGGGCAGTATTTGAACGGAACAACAGACATAACACGAACTCTGCATTTGGGAAAACCCACCGCTGCCGAAAAAAAAGATTATACTCTTGTTCTAAAAGGAAATCTTGCATTAAGCATGGCAAAATTTCCAAAAGGCACACGCGGCGCCCAACTCGATATGCTTGCCCGCCAACCTCTGTGTTCCACAGGCAAAAACTATCGACACGGTACAGGTCATGGAGTCGGTCATTTTCTTAATGTGCACGAAGGACCGCAAAGCATAAGAATGAACGAAAATCCTGTTGCACTTGAATATGGAATGATTACTTCAAACGAACCGGGAATTTATATTACGGGCAAATACGGAATAAGAATTGAAAATTTGATACTGTGCAAGCCTTACAAGACAACCGCTTTTGGCGAATTTATGCAATTTGAAATATTATCGCTTGCCCATATCGATACAAAAGCGCTTGATACAAAGTTGCTGACAAAGGATGAAATAAACATGCTGAACAAATATCACGAAACTGTTTATAAAAAACTGTCCCCGCATTTAAATAAACAGGAAAAGAAATGGTTGAAAAATAAAACTCGAAAAATATAAACAGACACAAGAACTGCAGGAATTAACTGATTTTATTTGGGGCAGATAAGCAAATTTAAAATCGAACGCTGTTCGGGCATGAATTGTTTCCGCCGATTTAGAGCAAAACAGTAAATTGAAACAGTGGCATAGCCATTTAATTATCCACAGTCAAGTATTTGTTTGTCCGTTTTGTTCACAGGACGTTGCCCTGCGCTAGTAATTTAAAGCTTTTTGCCTTTTCATTCTAACTTCTAAACTCCAAATTAAGCGTACTGTTTCGATACATGTTTTTAATGTTTTATTGTTAATATTTTGTTATTCTGTTTAATTTAACGAGCAAAACGTATGTCCTTTTACTCCAACATGCGTACGTTTCCGCCAAAAATACTCATCTTTTCATCAAATCCGGACGGTGCTGCTGTCATAATTTTTATACCTGATGATTTTTATATTAAGGTCAATAACAGTTTATAATTAAATTAAACGCAAATGGATAATAATCAATAACTATATATTATTAATTTAAATGTATGTAATTGAAAATATTTATTAGGCTTTATATAGTCATTCCTTACCAATCAAAATTCAGGCGGCATTTTGGAATGAAATTTTTGAGAAAAAACAACGGAAAAAAATTGAACGAAAAAGTCGTTTGGCTTTTCTGCCAATATTTCCATCTTTTTCTTCAAATTCCATGCCGTTGCCGACATGAATACATTGATTTGTATGCCTTTAACTCCATGCAAATAATTTTGTGCCATCCGAAAATCTGTTTTTAAGTGCCCGATAACCGATTCTATACCGGCCCGCGAACGAAATTTCTTCCGCTTCTGACGCTTTTCATATTTATCAAGCGTGAGAATTTGTACTCCTTTTATTTCTTTGCGTCCTTTGGCGCCTGTTGTAATAATGCCCACTTTGTTACCAAATTCATACTGTCTGTGTGGCTTGTTTTTCCTTGCCGCTGAAACCCCAACGGTTTGTAGAGGTCATTAAATTCGGGTTTTCGTGTTCTTTGCCAAAGGGATAGTAATCTTTCTGTTCTTTTATTTCGCCGTTGGTAGCGGTTTACCGAAGTCATTAAATTAGGATTTTCATGCTTTTTGCCAAATGGATAGTAGTCTTTCTGTTCTTTTATTTCTCCGTTTTGGTTTATAATTACCCGCACGCTACCCAAATGGTCGGTAATGAAATATTGTATTTTGTATGTGCTGTTTGTTTTGTTTATGCGCCCGCTGCAGGCAATACCTGCGCCTGCTGCAAATGTGTTCGCAGCAAAGGCAAGTATTACCGTTATCAGGACGAGTTTTTTCATTTTTCTAATGTGCTGTAAATCTTACTCTTAATCTAAGCATCAACTGCATACGTATGTAGCCATCGTTTACATACGTATGTAACTATCACTTACTAACGTATGTAGCCATCACTTACATCCGTATGCAGGCATCGCTTACTAACGTATGTAGTCATTGCTT
>JAISOH010000021.1 GCA_031275825.1 Prevotellaceae bacterium
AAAAAAGAGACTCAAAAGCAACTTGTGCTGACACAGGGTAGTGATTCGTTTTCAGCGAGCAACTTACTTGCCGACCACTATTCGCACAGTTCACACAGGTCGCATAGCAGTCACAGTTCTCATAGTTCTCATAGCAGCCACAGTTCTCATTATTCGGGATGGTAGCGGATATGATTAGAGGTGAATGGTTAGACTATTTACCTCTAATTTTTGTCAATAAAGAATTAGATCTTCGCATGATGAATGGGTGGTGTTTATATAGTCTTTCCTTACCAATCAAATCAGGCGGCATTTAAGGCATAAAATTTGTGGCGCAAATTGAAAATATTTGTCAGATTTTATACAATGACAGATTATTTATACTTACGTTAAATACTTACAATATTTATTTTGCCGTTTCGTTTACTTTTTTGCGTATCCACAATACATTTATCATACATATTACAAATAGGATTACAAAACCTGTAACAAATGTAAATATTATGTTTGAATTGATTTTGGCATTATCGAACAGAATGGAAATTTTTTCAATATAAAAGTTTCTAAAAATCAAAACAACGGTAAATGCAAATAAAAATATAAGCAAAGTAAGCGATAAACTCAATATCTGATAAGGTTTTGCAACAACATAACGCGAATATCCGAGCAAAATCAGATTTTCAAGTTTTTCTTTGTTTTTGTAAATAAGTAAACTTATGCTCAACAACATCAGCGATATTGCCAAAAGCGTAATAATTAATCCGATTATCAAAACCGTAATAATTACCAGACGCATAAAATATGCCGCTTTACCTGTATTTCCTCTGTAATCGGCTATTTCGTAATTTTTTTCGCTAAAGTATTCTGCAATCAGCGGATCGCCAGGATTGTAGGTTTCGATGAGAATACGAGATGGTTTGGATTCGTTTTCGTTTCCAAATTCAACGTTTGCCCATTTCAAAAATGATTCGGGAGCCAGTATTGTATTCAGTTTATCGGAAAAACCGACTATGTTGGCATCAAAATTTTTGCTTTTGCCGTTTCCGTAAACCGTTACGGTCAGTTTTATTTTTTCCACAAGATTTTCAGAAACTTGCGGTAATCCCTGCGATTGAGCAAATCCAAAATTATAAAGCGTTAAATAAGTTCGCGGAATAATTATTGGAATATAGTTCTGTTCATCACTCCAAACCCAGTCTTCGCTTTGCACATCTATAAAGTCATTGGGAACCGATTCAAAAAACATTTCTGTATAAAACCGTCCGAATGTTGATGATGAAACAGATGCGCGAATGCCAAATTTACTTGACGTGAAAAGTCCCGTTTTTTTAACAAAGGGTTGCTGCTGTATGTCTTTAATATCTTTTTCACTGAATGTTGTTGAAGACAGTGAAATGGTTGAAAGAGTCGAAACTTTTTTGTTTATCACTAAAAAATCGGGGTTCAGAAAACTGTCGTTTGAACTGTAAAGCGGTTTGGTATCTGCATAAAACTGAATACCGAACAAAATTATCGAAAGTCCTGCAAAGCCGGCAAAAACATAGCCTGCAAGTTGAGGAATGCTTAAATTTTTTTTTAATAATTTCCACATCAACATCATAGCAATATTTTATAGTTATAATTGAATTTATACTGTTCGCCGAGCGAGGCAACCAGCAGTGCCGCATTTTGATTTTTTATTTCATCGGCAATAAGATGGCAGGCTATTGAGTAATTTGTTTCGTCGAGATGACTGAACGCTTCATCAAGTAAAAGAAAATCAAAAGGCTGGCAGAGCGACCGTATTATTGCAACTCTTTGTTTCTGTCCAAACGAGAGCAGTGATAATGGCGTATTGATTTTTGCAGAAATGTCCATTTGTTCAAACATTTCAACAATCTGTTTTTTTGTTTTACAGTTTGTCAAACGATTTTTTATTTCTACATTCTCCATAGCCGTAAGTTCTGAAAACAAACGAAAACCTTGAAATACAAGGCTTATATGATTACTGCGTAACTGTTTTTTTTGAACGGAATTAAATTCTTTTGCATTTTTTTCGTCAAATAAAATTTCACCCGAATAGTCGTTGCGTTTGCAGTAAATAAAATCAAACAGCGATGATTTTCCTTTACCCGACTCTGAAAAAATCAGATAAGTATTTCCTTTTTCAAAGCAGGTATTTTTACGCCAAATTTCCGAGCCTGAAACATCAGACTCGGAAAATATATTTGGTTTTACTGTATTTAATTTTATTGTTTTCACATTTTTTATTGTAATATTAGATTTTCGGCTGCCAATTCATCTATTCCTTTTAAAATAATTTTTGAAGCGTAATCATTATCTGTAAATTTCAGTTTCAACTCAAAGTCATTTGCATTTGCCGATCGTCCGCTGATTGATTTCAATTTTTCGAGCAAAGGTAAAAATACTCTTCCCTGTTCAGACATTCCTGTAAGAACTTTCAGTAGTGGAGGATAGTCGTTTATGTTAATGTTTAAATAAAAATAATTTAAGGCGTCTTTAATTTCTTTGCCCATGTCTTTTGCAGATGTTATGTTTGAGGTGTAGCCCTTGTCAAGGAATTTTGCAATTAATTCGGTATTTGTCGCCAAACATGCAGCGTTTTTGTTTACTGCAAAATATAAATGCATATTGTTTATGTTCAACGAATAATAGCCATCTGAATTTTCAGTAAATTTCAATTCTTTAATCAAATTTATTACTGCATTTTCTTTTCCTTCGACAATGCCTGTTGCCACTGCAAATTCAGGCATTGGAAAATTACTGAATCCCAACATGCTGCCAATAAAATCGCCTGTGAAACTTTCCAAAATGGAAGTTATTTTTTCATCATGCTGCTCTACAAACATTTTTAACAGCAGATTATAGCTATGCGTATAGCCGCTGTACTTGTCAATAACAACATCTTCTTCATCTATAACATTTCCGTATTCGTCAAGCGTTTCAACTTTTTCGGTTGTCGTTTCTGCCGTTTCTTCGGTTTGACCGATTCCTATAGTTTTTTTGTAATAATTATAAATATCAAGTGGTTTTATTGCAAATTTCACTGCCAGCAAACTTTTGTCGGGAAAGTAATTGTACAGTTCGGGATTAAAATCTGTTTTATAGAATTTTCCGACTAATTCCGATACTTTTTCGGCTGGCAGCATTTTTCCTTTTGCAACCAGTTCGCCTTTTTCAGAATTAAGACTTGCCGATATCGACATATCCTTATACAAGTCAATGTTTGATAATGTTGTTTGGTCTAATGCATAATATGCCGACACATTTTGCAAAAAGTCGATTATGAAATTATATTCCATATACAGATATGCATCGTTTTTGTCGGAATATTCGCTTTTGAACAGTTCGTTTGCAAGAATACTTTTTGATTCGTCTTTATTGAATATATCTATGCCGTTTTCAACTGCATTCATTGATATTACCACAATTTCGTCATTCCACTGAACTGTTATTCCTTCGCGTAAGTCAATAAATCTGTCTTCAATTTGAGATGGTATTAAATCGTTGTTGCCAAGAAAATTTTCAAACGTTTTCAGATTTTCTATCTTAACTGTGATACCGAAATAAAATAAAGGATACTCATCCGTATCTGTATTGCCGTTTGATATGTAAACAAAAATATTATCAAGATTCAGTCCCGAAGTGCGGGTATCTTTCACAAAATCTTTAACAATTTTTGAGCTTTTGGCAGGCAGTCTGTCAAATTCCTGTTCCAAGAGAGAATAAAACCTGTATTGTTCTATTTTGTTTAATTCTGCCTTTTCAACAATTTGTTTGGCGTTGAATGATAGTACAATTGCTGCATTTTCGGGAACAGCAACGAGATGAGGAAACGTGGCGCTTTTTTTTGAGCAACCGTAAATAATCACGCTGCACAGCGCAATAATAATTGTGAATTTAAATGTTTTCATTTTTTTATTTATTATAATGTTATTAATTGATTTATTTTATGTTTCATTTTAAAAAATTCTTTCAAATCCTGTATATTTTTGCAATAGTTCAGGAATTAATATTCCATGTTCCGTTTGATTATTTTCGAGCAGTGCGGCAACAATTCGCGGCAATGCCAGCGCGCTTCCGTTAAGCGTATGCGCTAACTGCGTTTTTTTGTTTTCATCGCGGTAGCGCAATTTTAATCTGTTTGCCTGAAACGATTCAAAATTTGATACCGAACTTACCTCAAGCCAGCGCTTTTGAGCTGCCGAATAAACTTCAAAATCGTAAGTAAGCGCTGAGGTAAAACTCATGTCGCCGCCGCAAAGACGAATAATTCTGTAAGGTAATTCCAGATGTTTAATTATTTCTTCCACATGATTTACCATCCTGTTTAATGCGTCATAGGAGTTTTCGGGCAGCGAAAGTTCCACTATTTCAACTTTGCCAAATTGATGCAATCTGTTAAGTCCGCGAACATCTTTCCCGTACGATCCTGCTTCACGGCGAAAACATGGAGTATAGGCAGTCATTTTTACAGGAAAATCGGATTTGTCCAAAATCACATCTCTGTAAATGTTTGTTACGGGAACTTCGGCTGTCGGTATAAGATAAAAATTATCAAGTTCGGCGTGATACATTTGTCCTTCCTTGTCGGGTAACTGACCTGTGCCGAACCCCGAATTTTCATTAACCAAAATCGGCGGTTCGATTTCCAAATAACCGGCTGTGGTATTTATATCAAGAAACATCGAAATCAAGGCTCTTTGCAGGCGAGCTCCCTTGCCTTTATACACGGGAAACCCTGCTCCTGTAAGTTTTACTCCGAGTTCAAAATCAATAATGTCGTATTTTTTTGCAAGTTCCCAGTGCGGCAAAGCGTTATGAAGTTCGGTAATAGTGCCGCCGCGTCTTACTTCTACATTATCATCTGCCGTTTTACCCGCAGAAACGGATATATGAGGAATATTTGGCAATAAAACCATTTTTTCGGAAAGAAGCTTTTCGACTTCAATCTGCTCATTCTGCATTTTTTTTGAAGTTTCTTTAAGTTCAATACTTTTCTGCTTTGCAGCATCTGCTTCTGTCTGTTTGCCCTGTTTGAATAATATTCCTGTTTCCTTTGCAATTTTATTTTGCTCGGCAAGATTTGCATCAAGTTTTGTTTGAACAGCTTTTCTTTCATCATCGAGTTTCAATATTTCATCGATGATATTTCTGGCATCAAATCCCTTAATATTCAGTCGTTCGACAACATCTGACGTGTTGTCACGTAATTGCTTTACAGTTAACATTTAATTTATTTATTTTAAAAAATGATTGAAAAAACCTTACAAAAATACATTAATTTTTTGGATTTCCTGTTCATAATTATATTTATTATTATCATTTCATTGTTTTTAATATGATACAAACTCAAAATAGGGAACTGTAACCCATTTGCCTTTGCGAATATCAAACTGCCGCAGCGCGCCGCCGCGAACACCAAAATTTTCGGTAACTTTAAATTCCAGATATCCGCCATAATATGTTTGAGGATACATTCCCATACCCTGCGACATTCCGCCGTAACTGTTACGCAGCGAATACTGTCCCATTGCTGCAATTTTCACCCTGTCGGTAATCCACAAGCCCATGTCTCCGTTAAAGCCGAAATCATTGTTATTTATTCCGCCGATTGAATAATTTGTTCCGTAAAAGCCTGTTTTTATGTAAAAATTATCGGTAACTGCAAAATTGATATTGCTGCCGTAATAAGTTTGCGGACGCATGCCGTACATTCCTCGCGAAAACTGATTTTTATTTCTGTTTATTGAGTGCATCCCGAATACCTTGAGCATGATTTTGTCGGACAGCAGATAGTCAAGTTCCGCACTGATATTTGCATCGTATTTTGACCTGACGTTTTCACGATATTTATCAACCGAAACCGAAGCGGTAAATTGCAGGCGGCTTGTTGCATAGGTATATGCGCTTCCGATGTTTTCAACAGTTCCTATAAGCATATACGTTCTGCGGCTTTGGAAGGCTGTAAGAAAACTGTTGTTTGAAAGTCCCAAATAACCGCCATGATTAAAATCGTATGACAGGGGAGTGTGCGCCGCCAATGGATTTGGACTTGTTCGGGCTATATATGATTCTAATTGATAAGCATATTCGGGAAGTTCAAATGATTTTGAATAACCGGTATAATTGCTGTTAAAACCATTGTTTAAATTTATTCCGGATGATGGAAAAAGCCGTAAAGGATAAGCATTTTTTATGATTTCCGGATTTGCGGCTGAATTTGTTTTTTCATTCTGTTCAAATTTGCCTGTATATGTTTTTACCGTATCGGCAACCTGTTCCGACTGTGATTTTGCGAGAACCGCAATCAGTAAAAATCCGTGCGTCAATATTGTTTTTAACGGTTTCATTTACTGTTCAACTTTTTCTGTATATTACAAGTTTTTGTCCTGCGCGTATCAGGTTGTTTTTTCCTATATTGTTCCAGTATTTCAAATCGTTTGTGCGAACTCTGTATTTTTGCGCAATTCCGCCTACTGTTTCTCCTTTTTTGACTGTATGAATAATTTGTTTTCCACCCGCGTGAGCGCTGTAGTTTGCCGGCGCTGCAAGAACTTTCGGATTGAAATAAACGGAATCGTTGTATGCGTATATCCGTGTTTCGTTATCAATAAAAAGGTTTGTGTAAGTGTGAGGAAGTATTAGCGTGTATGGTTTTTCCTTACCGGGAATAATATCTCTGCGGTATTGAGGATTTAACTGACGAATTACCGCAACAGGTATTCCTATTATTTTTGATATTTGTTCAAAATGCAGCATTTTGTTTACCATAAAAGTATCAACGGCTACAGGCATTACCGGCGGCGCTTTTTTCAGTCCGTGTTCTTTGTAATAAGTAATGGCATAGGTTGCTCCTATAAACATTGGAACATAACCGCGCGTTTCACGCGGCAAATACGGATAAATGCTCCAAAAGTCGGTTTTCCCTCCGGCGCGGCGAATTGCTTTTTTTACATTTCCTTCTCCGCAGTTGTACGATGCTATTACCAGTGTCCAGTCGTCAAATATTTTGTACATCGAAGCCATGTATTTTGCGGCGGCATGACATGCGGCTACAGGGTCGCAGCGTTCATCAACAAATGATGTTATGTTTAATCCGTAATATTTTGCAGTGCGAAACATGAACTGCCAGATGCCTGTTGCCTTCATCCTTGAAACTGCAACAGGATTTAAGGCTGATTCGATTACCGCCATTGTTTTAAGTTCAAGCGGCAAGCCGTAACTGTACAGTATTTCTTCAAAAATGGGAAAATAATAATCGCCCAGACTTAATATTTCTTCTGTTTTGTCGCGGTATTTTTGCGTATAAACTATAATAAATCGCCGTACTATGTCATTGTACGGAAGATGTACTGCGCTTGCTATTTGCGACAGGCGGCTGATATAAACCGAATCGGGAAGTTCTGCAGCCGGCATGTAGGCGTTTTCGTTAAAATAATCGGCGGTATCAACATTTTGTAAATAAAAAGCCGAAAGCAAACTGTCAACGGTATTGCTGTATTCAAAGTCAAGATCTTCGTCTGATGCTTCATTGTCAAGGGAGTTGTTTTGCTGTGTCCATGCGTTGAAGCATAAAATATTTGCAATAAAAACAATCAGTATTTTCTTCATTTTTCCTTTATTTTAAAATTTCAGTTTTAATTTTATACCTGCTACAGGCTTTATATTTCCTGATGCAAACGATGTTTCGTCAAACAGCAGCGGTTCGCATTTTAATGAAAGTTCATCGTTTATGTCAAAATAACTTAAATGTGCAAATACGTTTGCATCAATCACGTTAAGTATATAAACCAGACTGGTAGCCAGTATTGTCAAATCACGGTTTCGCCGTGCCATATCGCGTGCATTTTTCAGGGTTGTTGAACTGTATCGTCCGCCAAATTCGTCCAAATCGGTACCTGTGCCGGTTTCCATTGCATATTTTTTATTGAAGGCTGTTCTGTAGCGCTGATACTGGCTGTTGCACTGGTCAATCCAGTATGCGCAAAATCCAAGTCCGCCGTAAATTATCGGTATTTTCCAGTATTCGCCGTTGTATGCCTGCCCCAAACCCGGAAGCAGCGCCGAATACAGCGTTGCTCGCTGCGGGCTTACGGGATTGTGTGTTTTGTCGGTTTTGTATGATGTTACCGCATCTATTGCGCCTGCAATATAAAATATTCCTGCTCCCAGATATGACAAATCTCTGCTGCGTTTGTAATCATTATATTTATTGGCGGTATTCTGATATTTTTTTATGTATTCGTCCGCTTGCGATATGTCAAATCCCGGCGACTGTATTTGCTGCAGCATGTTGCGGGCATGTTTGGCATCGTTAAGTTTGGAATTGAAATATAATCCCGATGCTATTCCGCCGCCTATTCCGGCGTAAATAACGGGAATTTTCCAGTAATGGCGGTTGTATGCCTGTCCGTAGCCGGGAACAATCATAGTTCCGAATAATACTTTACCCATCGACAGCGAGTCTTTGCCCTGCAGTCCGCGAATAAAATTTTTACCCTGCGCCGGTAATGTATTCGGCTGTATTACCGCTGTAAGAAAAACCAATATGTATATAATTTTTTTCAAAATTTAATTTTTATCTATTCATTTCTCCGGTTTGCTTCGTCGCTGCGCTCCTCTCAATGACGTGTTGCCTTTTTTTGTTCGTCATTGCGAAAGCGAGGGTTTTGCCCGAAGCGGGAAGCAATCCATTGCTTATGTTTATTATTATTCATTATCAATTAAACAGATTTCTTTCTTTTCTTTTGTCTTGATACAAAAGAAACAACCGAAGATCGCGAACACCAATAAAAAATAAACACAGCGTGAGCAAAAAATCAAGGCTTATCCTTCTCGGCGACCCGCTAAACGGCTCGGTGGCTAACAGAATAATGTCTCGCTTTGCTCGACGGTATTCTGTTTTAACGCCATCTTCGCCAAGCGGGTTAC
>JAISOH010000030.1 GCA_031275825.1 Prevotellaceae bacterium
CGGGAATAATGGAAAAAATCGGTATTAAAAAGAGAACGAAACTAACGCTTTTGGGACATATAGAAAAAATTGTCGAAATGTCCGGCGACTCTAAATTGAGCAACGAGTTGTTTGTGAAAGCGAAAACGCATATCAATTTTGTGAAACGTAGTTTGCATCTGGACGATATACAGACTATTCTGTTTGCCAATTTCGTTGACAGGGCGCAAGACAATCAGATCCTCATTAGCGAAATAGCGGATTTTATCAAGTGCCGGTCGATAAAAATTCTTCAATATATGGCAAATATTGAGGCATTAGAGAAACGGCGATTGATTCGTTGTTCGCACGGCGATAGAAGAATGTCGTTTCGTGTACCGAAAGAAGTTCTTGATGCTTTATTGCAAAACAAAGCATACCAACCAAATAGAAAAACAGGTCTCGTGATAGAAGATTTTTTTGTCGAATTGGCAAAATTGTTTGATGAGCGAAACGATAATGAATTGACATATGAGGCATTGGAAGCCGAAATTTTGTCGTTGTTGGAAGATAATCAGCATCTTGAATTTACAAAACGTTTGAACGCATATTCATTAGATACCGACGACAGAACTCTTTTCTTGCTTTTTTGCCATTTGTTTGTTACAAACAATGATGATTACATTGGTTTTCATGATTTCGAGAATTTATTTGATAGTAAAGGTTTATTCAGGGGGCATAAAAATTCGTTATTTGAAAAACATCACGAATTGATTTTAAATGGCTTGGTAGAAACAACCAATAACGATGGCTTTGAAGACCGCGAGTCGTTCAAACTGACCAACAAGGCGAAAGACGAACTGCTGGGTGAATTAAATCTCAAATCAAGTCAGACTAAGCATAAGAAAAATTTGATATTGCATAATTCCTTGAAAGCAAAACAAATGTACTACAACGACAGCGAACGTCGTCAAGTGGAACAGTTGGCCTCATTGTTGCAGGAAGAAAATTTCAAAAATGTGCGTAATCGGCTTATCGAAAAAGGTATGCGTACAGGTTTTGCTTGCCTTTTCCATGGTGCGCCCGGTACAGGAAAAACCGAAACGGTTTATCAGATTGCCCGCGAAACAGGGCGCGACATTATGCTCGTAGATATTTCGCAAACCAAAAGTATGTGGTTTGGCGAGAGCGAGAAGAAAATCAAGGAAATTTTTGACTGTTACAGGGCTTGTGTCAAAGAGTCGAAAATTGCACCAATTTTGCTTTTCAACGAAGCCGATGCCGTGATTAACAAACGGCAGGAACTCGGCAGCAATCCGGTTGGTAAAACCGAAAATGCTATCCAAAACATTATTCTTCAAGAGATGGAAAACCTTGAAGGTATCATGATTGCAACAACCAACCTCACGCAAAATCTCGATAAGGCGTTTGAACGGCGTTTCCTGTATAAGATTGAATTTAGCAAACCATCTGTTGAGGCGAAAAAAACCATCTGGCAATCCATCATTCCGGCTCTTTCGGAAAAAGAAGCCGTTACGCTTTCGGAAAAATACAATTTCAGTGGCGGACAAATAGAAAATATTGCTCGAAAATGTACGGTGGATAGTATTATTGGCGGACAAGAACCGGATTTTGAAAAATTGAAATTTCATTGCCAAAATGAACTTTTGGGAAAAAATTATAAACCGATAGGTTTCCACTAAATATGATTTTAAAAGAATATATCGACAAATGCATGTGGGACGATTTGAAAACCGCGCAAGGCGCAAAAGAATATATGCAGCGCTCGCTTGCTGATTTGAAAAGTATCGAATTGTACGGCGATAGCGGCAGAGGGTGTATTCATTTTCGGAAAAATATGCCGGATAATAGCAATAATGTGAAATATGATGCCTATATTTTAACATGCTATCCAAATGCAGCAATTGGAAATCGGGGTTGGGATGACATCCTTTCGCTTGAAGTACTAACCGGAGTAGGTGGATATGTATTGACTAATAATGAAATAGTTGCTTCCGTAATTAAAAAACTGACAATGCTTGGAGCAACTCAAGAAGAATGTTTGAAAGCAGAAGAAGCGGCAGCAAAATTTTGGTTTGAAAATCTTCCTGAAAATGAAAAAAAGGAAATTCTTGACAGATATTTCAATGATGTTACATTATTGGACAGGCATGATGGTTATACCACTTGTTTGCCTGATGTACTTTCTTTCTACAAAGGAACACCCGATACTGAAGAATATGAAGTTATATGGAGTGTCCCATATGTATGCTTACCTGCTTGGTGGCGTTCTAATATGGAAGCAAAAATCACACAAATTGAAAACAACTTAAAAAGGCTGGAAGAGCTGGAAACATCCACTATCGAACAGCTTGATGAATTTATTTTAAATTGTTGGGCTGCGTTGGAAATTGCGAATAACGAAATTAACGATTCTTTATACATAAAGAAACAAAATGAAATCCTCAATACCTTTGATTGGACAACGGAAAATATCGAAAAATTGCTTCATCTAAATGAAAAACTGATTAACTGTCTTGAAAAATTAAAAGATATGCCAACGGCTGCTATTAATACTTTAAATATACGAATAAAAGATTATGAGTAGGAAAGACAAATTTATTCTTATTGAATCATTCAAGTATAATAACGAAAATTTGGTTGAATTACAAAGGTTTGACAAGCGGAGAAAACTTTTGGAACATAAAACTCAAGCCCAATTGGAAGAAGAATGGGAAAGAGAATATTATGAGCATGAAATAGACGATAATCAAGAAACAGATTTTTTGGACGAAAACAACCAATGTAGAGTGAGTATTGGATGTTATTGGGAGGCAGGAATTAGATATGAATGCTTAGACAAAGCATTTTTTGATGAAAACGGCAGGGCGTTTAAGCATGAACGTTACGTAAATGGATGTTTGGAATGTTTTGTTGTTCACAAATTTGACAAGAAGGGAAATCACATCGCTATGTTGTGGTACGATGGCGCGGGGCGTCTTACATCTCGTTTATCTTACTTAATCCGCAACAATCGGATGCTCGAAGAAAAATGTTTCGGCGGAAACGGTCATTTATGTTGGACAAGATGTTATGTTTATAATCAAAACGGTCAAATCATTGAGCAGAATACTTATAAAAGGAAGTTGCTGTTTTATAAAATAATTACCGGTTATGATGAAAACAATCGTGAAATAACCCACCAAAAGTTTATACACAAGGATTATATAAAAAAATGGAATATGAATACGAGAAATTTAGGATTTATGTTATGCACCAAATAATATGAAAGATTTCTCAGCCATAGATTTTGAAACCGCCAACTACAACCTTTCAAGCGTTTGTAGTGTAGGCATTGTGATTGTGCGTAACGGCGAGATTACCGAAAAGATTTACCGACTTATCCGCCCTGAGCCGGAATGGTATTCGTATTGGAACACGCAAATTCACGGACTGACCGCCAAAGATACGGCAAATGCCCCTGTATTTTCCGACGTGTGGGCGGAAATTGCTCCAAAAATCGCCGGTTTGCCGTTGGTGGCGCACAACAGCCCTTTCG
>JAISOH010000105.1 GCA_031275825.1 Prevotellaceae bacterium
TAAAATTCAATACCGGCATCACTGTGTCCTGTGGCGATAAATTCTATTTCACGGACGCCGCCTGCGCTGCGCGAAAGTTCGTTGATTTCAAACGTGATGTTTGGCTTTTTGGAGACGGGAATGATTGTGTCAATCCGCACAAGTTCGATAATGATGTGTTCTTTGAGTTTCAGTCGCGCTACTTCTTCGACTGCGCCCCTGCCGAACGAAAAAGCGATGATATATCCTGCGGGTTTTGCGGCTGCAATATTTTTGTCGAACAGTTTTTTGTCGCTGCGCTGAACTGCTGCAAAGAAATTATCAACTACACTGCGTCCGACGTTTTCGGAACGTTTTACCTGAATGGGAGTATTGTCGGGCATTTTGCCGTCCAGCCCGAAGTCGTTCCGCTGTTTGATGTTGGCTGTGCCGCCGCCCATGAAAGGGTCAAGTACAAGGTCGCCTTCGTTGCTTGCGCATTTTACAATGCGCTCCAACAAGGCAAAAGGTTTTTGGGTGGGATAGCCGATGCGCTCGGAAGCATTGCCCTGCAATCGTGGAATATCTACCCAGTAATCTTCAGGAAACTTACCTTTTTCATTCAGCCTGCTTTTATGTCTTTCCGATATATCTCCTTTGACGCCTGCCATAATTCCGGTATTGCTCGCGCCCCGGGAAGTTCTTGCAACAGTTTCTTCATTATAGGGAAGCCTTATACTGTCGCCATCAAAGAAATAACGGTCTGTTTTAGAATAAAAATAAATCATATCATGTTTTTGTGCCAGACGGTTTTTGACATTGGCAGGTCCGGCATAACACCACACAATTTCATTTATAAAATTATTCCTTCCAAAGATTTTATCCAGAATTTCCACACGGATATACGCATCGGCGTGCCAGTCGCAGTGCAGGAAGATGCTGCCGGTGGGTTTCAGTACGCGGTGCATTTCGACAACACGTTCTTTGAGCCATGCAATATAATGTTCGATACCGCCTGCCCAGCGGTCCTGAAAACTGCGTACTTCGCCTTCGTCGCCCCAGATGACTTCGTAGTCGCTGTTGCTGAAAAACGGAGGGTCGAGATAGATTAAATCCACCGTTTCGCCGTCCATACTTTTCAGTGTTTCGAGATTGTCGCCCAATATTAATCTGTTTACCATAAAGCCAAAAATTTACAGAGGCAAATTTATGTATTTTTTTTTAATCGGGGTTCAAAGGCTGTAAAAATTTTAGTTTTACAGTTGTCGCAAATCGTAAACGGGAAAATCCAGATTTTGGCGCAGCGTCTGCTGCAGCATTTTTGTGTCGAGCGTATAACCCTGCGGCGAAACGGGATTTACGGTAACGGCAATAAGGCTGGTTTTGTGCAACACTTTTATGCAGCCTCCCTTTTTCAAAAACGAACTGTAAATTTCGGGCGTAACAAATATTTTGGTAAAATCTTTGGCAATTAGCGTAAATCCATCGATACTGCCCTGCATGCGGATGAAGTTGAGCAGTTTATCGTTTACAACGCCGGCAACGAAAAGCGTTTTGCAGCTGCGCAGACATTCTGTTTTTACTGTTTCGGGCGAAGTCAGCATAAAGGCTGATTCGATATTCAGGCTGTGCGGTTCGCCGTTTTCATCTATACCGTACAGTCCTTTGTTTATATCGGCAAGAAGCGTTTGAGCGTGTTTGCCGGCATGTTCAAGCGACACAAGTTTGCACACAAATTTTGTTTTTTGTACCAGCTGCCTGATATTTGCCGAAAATGCCGCTCCTGTTGCAAGAATCATGGCTTGGGCTACGCCCGGCGAAGCGGGACTCATTCGCGAAAGCGCTCCGTCAACAATTGTAATATCGGCGCCAAACAATGCGTTTTGCTTTATTATCTTTTGCAGCAGAGCGGTATTTGCCGGTCCCGACAGCAACACTTTTCCCCCGGTTTTGGCTTTTGCGGTTACAAGGCGTCCCAGAGAAGTACGTTCGGCACTTATGTTGAGCATTTCGGCTGTCAGCATTTTTAAACGAAAGTGTTTTTCGGATGTTACAAAAATCATGTCTTCAAATACCGTGATTTCAGGCTTTGACGTACCTGTAATCCGGTCGGCGCTTTCGCCATCTACGCCTATTGACGTTACCGCAACGGATGTATTTCTTTTGTGCAGTTTTGACAAAATATAATTCAAACATTCGGTTTTGCCCGTATTTTTTTCCGTTCCAACTATGGCAACGCTGCCGTATTTTAATATTTCCGAAATGAATGGCACTGTTTTTTTACTGTTAATTTTATTTTTCCCGATTTGTATTTTAATTATGCGTGTTTGCGCAAAACCCTGCCGCGCAAGGCATAATTGTCAGATGCAAAGGTACATTAAATTTTCATAATTGAACGCAGGCAAATATAATCTGCAAACAGTATGCGCTTATAATTCGGTAAAGGTCGGGATTTGAAAATTCAAATATTATCCGTCCGCTTCAACTCTGCCTGCGGCGTGTTCGGAGCAATTTGCCCGGAAATCGGAGTAATTTTCTTAAAACTTTGAGCAGATTTCTTAAACGCTTGAGCAAATTTGTTAAAACTTTGAGCAGTTTTCTTAAACGTTTGAGCAGAATTGTTAAAACTTTGAGCAGTTTTCTTAAACGTTTGAGTAGAATTGTTAAAACTTTGAGCAGTTTTCTTAAACGTTTGAGCAGAATTGTTAAAACTTTGAGCAGTTTTCTTAAACGTTTGAGCAAATTTCTCAAACTTTTGAGAAAAAAGCCTCGACTTCGGAGTAATTTTCTCAAAAGTCGAGGCATGATACCTGCGCATCGAGGACTTTGCGCCTGCCGGCTGAATATTATTCGCCGTCAGCCGGTCTTTGACGTTTGTGCCTTGGGAATCGCTGCTTCAGTTCGTCGTAAATAGCCTTGGCTCCCGGCACGTCCTGTGCGGCTGCCGCTTTTACGGCGTTGTAGAACACGAGCGACGCCTGATACGATTCGCTGCCGGATGCCATTGCGCTGTCATCAAGCATTTCATACACTTGCAGCGCATCGTTGCGCACGGGCCACAAGCCGTGAGAGTCGGCAAAATCAACTCCGAAAGCCTGCATGTCAAGATACGATGGCACAATGCCGGGGTTTTCAACAGCATAGTCGTACGATTTTTCTACAAACGTAAACGATTTTTCGCCCATTTTGGGCAGTTCGCGGCGTTCGTCCGGCGTAAGAGTTACCACATAGGGTTTCAACAGTGTCCTTATTTCATTAAGCTTTGTATGTACCTGCGTAAGGACGTCTACAGGGATAGCTTCCAAATGTCTGTTTTCCATTTTTACTTTTTTTAATTATTAATACCGAATTGGTTAACAGCCGCAAAGATACTGAAAAAATCGAATATGTTTATATCGGAAAGACTTTTTTTATATATTTTTTCTGTAAGTTCCGGACTGTCGGCTTGCGGATTCTGCGGCGAGGCGTTTTTGCCTGATTAAACGGTTCCTATTTTCATTATCATCTTTTCAAAATCGTCATTCGGCACTGTTGATTTGTTTTTTATTTTGGTTTTGTAGGTATAAACGGTATTAACCGAATGTCCTAAAAGATATGCTATTTTTTTGTTGTCCGAAATTCCCAGCCTTATCAGCGCAAATATTCGCAAGTCGGTGTTTAATAATCCGTTTTTTATGCGAATACGGTCTTTGTCGTTAAAAAGTTCGTTGAATTGACTGATAAAAGTTGGAAACAGTTTCAAAAAAACAGAGTCGAAGCGAGCAAGCAAATCTTCGCGTTCACGCCTGGCGTCTAATTTTGCCGGGATATTTTGCAAATCGTTAAATTGCCTTGCTATTACTTTACGGTTTATCCATTTTTGGTACATTTCCATCTTGTTAATGTATTCCGAATCCAGATTGAAAAAATGACCGATATATTCATTTTTTATTTTATCGACTTCGCTAAGTTGATTGTTGGCAAATATAAGGTTTTCATTGGTTTTTTGAATAATTGATTTTACATTGTTCAGTTTCCGCAGTTGTTTGAATATTACAAAAAAAGCGGCAATCAGAAATATTACCAAAACAGAAATTGCTATGGAATAAACGATTATGCTGTTTTTTTGCTTTTCAATTATATTTACTCTTTCGTTTTCGATAATGGGAAGGATGTTTCCTATTTCAATCTGGCGATGCCGCGCATTGTAGAACATTGCATCCGACAAAGCCTGCCTTATGTAGTTTGCCGAACGTTGCACATCGCCTTCTTCGTAAAGTATTTGTGCAAGATTTTTAAGCGCTGTCGTTTCTTTTGTCGATGATTTTATATCGGAAACGGCTGCCTGTATCAAGCAGGATTTTGCTTTTGACTTTATGCCCTGCAAAGAATACACGTAAGCCAGACTCGATGTGGCAATAGCCAGTTCATGTTCCGAATTGTCGTTGGTAGATATTAACTGTTCAAAAGCGTTTATTGCTTCCGCATAATTTGCCGATTTCATTTGCATCAAACCCACTGCCGCCCAGTAATCAGACGAGCCGTAAGGCAACAGTTCAATAGCCCTGTTTATGTTTTGAGTTCCCATTTTGTCATACTGTTTATGAAATTCCGCATTGCTGTTATAGTCTGCCAAATCGTAATAAAAACGCGCAAAATTGAGATAGTAGTCCGTTTTTACGGAATTTTCGCAGCCGGCTACATTTATTTGCGAAAAAATATCAAAGGCTTCTTTAAATAATCCCGATGACAGATAGCAAAAACCAAGTCTTATGCCGGATGCGGTAATTTTGCATGAGTCGTTGAGCGAATACGACAGTTCCAGCAACTTTTCAACGCAAACGTATGCCGAATCGTAAACGTAAGATATGTATTCTTCAAACAGGCTGTTGTATAAAATGTAAAGTTTGCCTTTGTCATCCCTTATCTGTGAAATGCTTTCTTTGATTTTGCCTATCCGGTTTTCTTTTTGCCTGACATATTCGTCCTGTTTTGAAATGTAATAATCCAGCGAATCCAAACCTGAGCCGGTATCGGAACCGCCGGCGCAGGCTAAATGCCCCATAAAGCCGAAACATAATACAGATATGTAAGATATTATACTTTTCACAACAAACAGCAACAAAGGTTTAATAAACGCAAATTTACATCAAATTTTTATATAATTCACATTGTTTATAAAATATTCGGGGTAAAAATATCATTAAAATTTTCGGTTGCATGCAGACAGATAAAAATTGAGAGCGATACATACATGTTTTTTTGTAAAAAATGAATTGTTGCCCCGCCTTGTTTTTGCCATCGTTATTAAATTGGATTTCGGCATTAAATATATTAATCGGATATGGTTTATCAATAAAAAAGACGGATACAATTCTCAAAGCATTATTCGGAATCCGGATTGATTTCTCTTCAATTCACTCTGAATTATTGTTTGTCCGTCATTGTGAAAGCGAAGCAGTGAAGCAACCGAAGCGGAGTTCAACGGAGTTAATCCAACGTTTTATCATTGTTATTTTATATTAAAGTCAATAATAATTTACAATAAAATTAAACGTAATGGGTAATAATCAACAACTTTAAATTACCTTAAATGGCTGTAATTGAAAATATTTATCAGGCTTTATATAATAAACGTATTAAACGTTAATTTCGGTATTCATAATTATTGTTTTACAACTGTTAATTGTCAAAAATCCGTAATCCTTGCGGCAGTATAAATTTAACCTGTGTTTATACGGATGTGAAAATAAAAAAATATTTTTATCTTTGAATTTTATATTTTAAGTATGCAAAAAATAATTCATGTTGATATGGATGCTTTTTTTGCCGCCATCGAGCAGCGAAACAGTCCCGAATTGCGCGGCAAGCCTGTTGCTGTCGGCTACGATTCGGAAAGAGGCGTTGTATCGGCGGCAAGTTACGAGGCGCGTAAATTCGGAGTGCGTTCTGCAATGTCAAGCGTTATTGCAAAACGGCTTTGTCCCGATTTGATCTTCGTACATTCCGATTTTGGAGAATACAAAAAAGTTTCAAATCAAATAAAATCAATATTGAGCGAATATACCGATTTGATAGAACCTCTTTCGATTGATGAGGCGTTTCTTGATGTTACATCCAACCTTAAAGGAATGAAATCGGCAACGCTTATAGCCAAAGAAATACGTAAGCAAATTTTTGAAACTACCCGACTTACCGCTTCGGCTGGCGTTTCATACAACATGTTTTTGGCAAAACTTGCTTCGGATATGAACAAGCCCGACGGGCTTACGGTTATACTTCCCGGTGAAGCCGAAAAAATACTGGAAAAACTGCCTGTCGAAAAATTTTACGGAATAGGAAAATCAACATCCGAGCGGATGCACAAATTCGGTATTCATACAGGTTCGGATTTGAAAAAAATGTCGCTGCCAACGCTTAAACGGCTATTCGGAAAATCCGGCGAATTTTATTACAGTATATGCAGGGGAATTGACGAACGTAAGGTCAGTCCTTATTATGAACGAAAATCGGTAGGCACTGAACGTACCTTTTTGAAAAATCTCACAACGCAATTTGAACGCATAACCGAACTTTATTATATAGCAAAAGAGCTTGACGAACGCTTGAAAGAATCAAATTTTGCAGGTAAAACATTGACGCTGAAAATAAAATTTCACAATTTCAACCAAATTTCGCGAAGTAAAACTTTTGATGATTATATTGTCGATTTTCATTCTATTTTGACTAATGCAAAAGAAATGCTTTTGAGCATCGAAACCGAACGGACAAGCATACGCCTGATGGGACTGACAGTTTCAAATACAAATATTAAATTTTCGAATCGCCAGCTAACGCTTGATTTTTAGGTAACTTTTGCAATACTTTCATATTATTCATCGATTTCATTATTTTTTTCCACATTTCCTGCATATCAACGGCAAACGGAAATTCATCCTTGCGGCGTTGAGTTTCTTTCGAATAAGGATGCGAAATTTCAAAACGAATCAGTGAATTAAGCGTAGAACCAAGCGTCATTTCGGTAAAAGAAATAACAGTATGCGAAATATTTTGCCATGCAGTAATGCTCATGTCAACCAAAAATGGAAATTTCTTTTTTCTATTTCCAAAACTGAAAAAATCATCAAATCCTAAAAAAAATCTCTTCTTCTTCATCTCTAAAATATTTTTTATGTCTAAAAACAGTAACTGCTTTATTATATAGATGCAAATATGCGACCAAATGATGCATTGACTTTGCGTTTTTGACCATTTTTAACGTTTTGAGCAAAAATAGTTAAAATTATCGAAAAAAATTAATATATTTGCACTTCAATAAATTATGTCTTGAAAAAGCCCTGTAAAATAGGGCAAAAGAGCTAATTCAATTATTTACATATATATGAAAATCACGTTTTTAGGCACAGGAACATCGCAGGGAACACCGGTTATTGGTTGTAACTGCAAAATTTGCAAATCAACCGACGAACGCGACATGCGTTTGCGTTCGTCCATACTGATTGAAATCAGAGATAAAAGGATTTTGATTGATGCAGGTCCTGATTTTCGTCAGCAAATGTTGAAAACAGGTACTGCTAATTTGGATGCAATCCTTATTACTCATGCACATTTTGACCATGTAGGCGGTTTGGACGATGTGCGAGCTTTGAATTATATCAACCGGAAAGTTGTTGATATATATGTTGAAGCGAGTACGCAAAAGGCATTGCGTAAAATTTTTTATTATGTTTTCGACAGGGTTAAATATCCGGGAGCTCCGGAATTTGAATTTCACAGAATCAGTGAAAAAAATTTTAATATCGACAATATTAAAATTACGCCCGTAAGAGCATATCATTACAGGCTTCCCGTATTGGGTTTCAAAATAGGCAATTTTTCTTATATAACCGATGCAAACAGAATTTCAAATAAGGAATTAAAAAAGATTCAACATGCAGATATTGTTGTAATCAATGCATTAAGGCGTGAAAAACATTTATCTCATTTTTGCCTGTCCGAAGCTCTTGAAATAATAGATAAAATAAAGCCGAAACGCGCATATCTTACGCATATTTCGCATCAGCTTGATTTACATTCGGTACTCGAAAAGGAACTGCCTGAAAATGTTTTTGTCGCTTTTGACGGGCTGAGCCTTTACTGTTGATAAAATGCAAGGTATTGGGATATGGTTGTTTGCCGCTGTAAAATCGCAGCAGAACTTAATGATGCAACCTTAATATTTTCGGGTTGTTTCGTTTTCTGCAATAATTTATTACTGTAATGCCTGTATGTTGTTTACAATCTCAATGTTTGTCCGACAGAAAGTCTATCATCATTTTTATAGCGCGAGTGCATACCGGACAAAACGGAGCATAATCGCGCATCATACAATGAACTTTGGGACGGTAAATACCTTTTGCCAAATATCCGCCGCCTTCAAAAACGCCAAGTTTGTCGGCATTTTCACGACTATCTGTTGTGGGAATCGGCGTATCCGAAGGCAACAAATCTTTCCATTTACTGTCGAAATCCGTTAATGTTGTTATGTTTGGTTCCCACGGTTCGAGTTTAAGATTATAAAACCGGTCGTCGTATGCAACTTCCGAAGTAAAGTATTCATCGGCAAGCCCTGCAAAACTGTGTCCAAATTCATGTACAAAAACGACAGCAGTGCGTTCATTGTCGGCAGTTCCCATTGCATATAAATTATACATTCCGCCTCCGCCGTACATATCGGTATTTACTAAAATAAAAACGGCGTCGCAGGGAACATTCCAAACGGCGTCGCGAATGGGTTTCATATCCTGAGCCGTCAAATAACGTTCGATTCCGAAAGTGTAAAATCCGGAATTTAACGCCGTTTGTTTAAATATCCCTTTACCCGAAATATCCATTCCCGATTCTTCCGATATTAATTCTACAGCCCATACATTAAATTTGTTTCGATACGCATTGTAAGGAGGAGTTTTAAATAGCGACTCTGTGAAACGGCTGACATCGTTCAAAAATTTTTTCTGTTCGTTTGCCGTATAACCTTCTCCTATAAAAACCATATCAACTTTATCGGATATGCTGCCGTTATACTGAATTTCAGTAATTTTATTGTTTTTCAAGCGGTCGCGATTAATGAAAATACTGTTTGGGTCAATATCAATTTTCAGCAGTGAATAAAATTGCATGTCGTTTTTATTGCGCCCAAGAATATCAACAGTTATTTTTTGTTTTGGATAAGGAAAAGATATGCTGTTTGTCCATGACTGGGTTTCGGTTTTTGCCTGTTCGGTAGTGCGCCATTCTTCAAACAGGGTGTTGAATCCGCGCGAATATATTATATTTCCGCCTGCTTTATCGTACACGTTTACATAATATCCGCCATAGTTGAATTTGTCAATAAGATTGTGCACAGGTCCGCCCCAAACCGGTTCTTCGCGTATTTGCTGCAAGGCTGCGGTTTGATGTTCACAGTTTCCCACAAGCGCAAAATCAATACGCATGCTTTTGTTTTCAAAATATTTGTCGAAATTTGTTTGACATGAACTTTTTAAAACTGCCAAACAAAACACGGTTAAAATAAAAATTCGTTTTTTCATCTGTTTTGATTGTTAAAAATTAAATTTATAAATGTAAAACATGACAGAATCCGGTTCAAAAACGGATAAATATCAAGTAAACAGCAGCAAATATACATTAAATTATAATATTACATGCAGGCGGATAAGAATTATCTTCGTATTAAATTGCCAAACTGCGTTTTGCTCCGGATTGGCTGGTTACGCCGAACAAAGCAGCGGTTTACTGCTTAGAATATTGAAGTTAGCAAACCGTAAAATCCCTTTTTCTGCTTTTGTCCTGCACTAATTACTACAGGGTTTTCAACCTTAATGATTAATCCCCCAAAATTTAATCTTACCATCTGCCGATTTTTATTTGTAAGAACGACTGGTTAAACTGCCTGTTTTTTAGTTTTTATTCACAGTTTGGATAAATATGGATATAAAATATCAGTCTGTTTGTATAATTTTGATTAATTTTGCCGCAATTTATAAATTTTGAATAATGATTGATGTTATAAATATACGAAAAGATTTTTCTGTTTTGAATACAAAAATTTATGGAAATCCTTTGATTTATCTTGATAATGCGGCAACTGCTCAAAAACCCGAATGCGTAATTCAAACCGTTGCCGAACTGTATCGAACAGCTAATGCAAATATTCACCGAGGAGTTCATTTTTTGAGCGAACAATGCACCGAAAAATATGAGCAGGCGCGTGAAAAAGTAAGGCAGTTTATAAATGCCGAAAAAAAATCCGAAATTATTTTTACATCAGGCACTACAGGCTCTATAAACACTGTTGCAACTTCGTTTGGCGAACAGTTTGTTTTTGAAGGCGACGAAATAATTGTCAGCGAAATGGAACATCACTCAAACATTGTTCCGTGGCAAATGCTTTGCAAACGCAAAAACGCAACCATCAAAATAATTCCGTTTGACGACAAAGGCGTTTTACGTATCGACCTGCTTGATTCGTTAATAAACGAACGTACAAAAATCATTGCCGTTACACACGCTTCCAACGTTTTGGGAACAATAAATCCGGTAAGACAAATTATCGCAAAAGCGCATTCATACAATATTCCGGTACTTGTGGATGGAGCGCAGGCAGTGCCGCACGGAAATGTTGATGTTTGTGATTTGGACTGTGATTTTTACACTTTTTCGGGACATAAAATTTATGCACCGACAGGAATCGGCGTACTTTACGGAAAAGAAAAACTGCTTGAACAAATGCCTCCCTATCAGGGCGGCGGAGATATGATTTCTACCGTAACTTTTGAAAAAACAACATACGCTCAACTTCCATTGAAATTTGAAGCGGGAACACTCAACTTTATCGATGCCATAGCGCTTGGTGCCGCCATTGACTATATCAACAAAACAGGACGACAGAATATTATAGAATACGAACATAAACTGCTTGACTATGCAACACAAAAAATGTCGGCGGTTGAAGGTTTGAAAATATACGGTGAAGCCGACGAAAAAGTTGCGCTTGTGTCATTTCTTTTAAAGGATATACATCATCTTGATACCGGAATGATATTGGATAAAAAAGGAATTGCAGTACGTACCGGAACTCTTTGCGCCGAACCGCTTCTGACGCATTTTGGCAAAACAGGAATGGTAAGAGCATCGTTTGTATTTTACAATACTTTTGATGAAATTGATATTTTGTGCGAAAACCTTAAAAAAATATCGTTAATGTTTAAATAATAATATGTTTACAAATGACTTTAAATGAAAAACAAAATCAAATAATCGAAGAATTTTCCGTTTTTACCGACTGGATAGATAAATACGAATATCTTATCGAACTTGGCAAAAATCTTCAGACGTTCGACGAAAAAAACAAAACCGAACAGTACCTTATAAAAGGTTGCCAGTCGCGAGTATGGATTGATGCCGAATATGTTAACGGAAAAATTATTTATAAGGCAGATAGTGATGCAATCATTACAAAGGGAATTATTTCGCTGCTGATTAGAGTAATGTCCGAACAGGAACCTGACGAAATAATAAACGCCGATTTGTTTTTTATAAACAAAACAGGCTTGCAGGAAAATCTTTCGCCAACACGAGCAAACGGTTTATCGGCAATGATTAAGCAAATGAAACTGTATGCGCTTGCTTTTAAAGTTAAAAAAAATGAATTATGATTGAACTTGAAAAAAAAATAATAACGGTTTTAAAAAACGTGTACGATCCCGAAATTCCTGTAAATATTTACGATTTGGGACTGATATACGAAATAATTATCGGCGATAACAAGGTCGTAAGAATAACAATGACGCTTACAGCGCCTAACTGCCCAATGGCAGATGAACTTGTAAACGATGTTTACAGCAGTGTAAAAGCAATTGGCGAAGTGTCGGATGTTGTTGTAAAATTAACATTTGAACCCGCTTGGGATAAAAGCATGATGACGGAAGAAGCCATGTTGGAACTCGGATTGTTGTGATTGATAACTGCAAATGAAAAAATCAAAAGCATATTTCCTTTTTGGGTCGGATACAGGCGATAGAGAAAAGCATATAAACGATGCATGTAGTTTTGTGAAAAATGAAATAGGTGAAATTGTTGCCGAATCATCGTTATATCTAACCGAAGCCTGGGGTTTCGACTCATATATAATGTTTTTTAATAAAATATCTGCTGTTGAAACCGGTCTGGATGTTTTTGAAATTCTTGATATTACACAAAAAATAGAACTCAAACTCGGACGCAACAATAAAACGACCGACAAATATCAATCGCGCATAATCGACATTGATATTCTTTTTTACAATGATGAAATCATAAAAACTCAACGGCTTATAATTCCACATCCGCAAATACCAAACCGGCGATTTACCTTACAGCCTCTGGCAGAAATCGCATCTGACTTTATTCATCCCGAACTTAATAAAAGCATCTCGCAACTGCTTGCCGACTGCAAAGATGAAAAAAAAGTACAACTGCTTGCCGATAATAAATAATGAAATATCTGTGTTTTCGCGGCGGTGCATATAAAAGCAGGTTTCACGGCTTGCGGCAAAATAGCAATTTTACTTTTAACCTGGCAGGATTTTGATTCTTATTCAGATACAAGCGTTAATCTGTTTTCAACCATTCGTACAATGTATTGCTGAATAATGGCTTTTAACAGTTTTTCCATTTCCGGCTGCTCTGTAATTTTTCCTGCCTTGTTGTTTTGCAGGAAAATATCGGATTTGTAATTATAAACAGATTTTGTTTTTTCTCCGTCAAATTGCAAAAAATAATCGCGATAAAGTAACTGATACAATCCGTTATTATAATTTACAACAAATTTTTCCTCTTCGTTTGTGTTGAAAATGTCCTGTCCGTAAGCAAAATACGGTTTGTCATAATTCAAATAACCCAAAATGCTCGGCATAATGTCGATTTGCTGAACGGGAAATGTTTTCAATCCTTTCAAATCGCTGCCCGGATGATAAAACAAAACAGGAACGGCATATCCGTTTACATCGGTATAATATTCCTTATGCGTAACCATATTGGTATGGTCTGCCGTGATAACAAACAGCGTATTGTTGAACCATTCGTACTGTTCCATTTTTTTGAAAAATTGCCGTATTGCATAATCCGTATATCCTATGCATTTGTGAATAGGTTTGTCGCCTTCGGGAAAACAACCTTCATAGCGTTTGGGAATTTTAAACGGATGATGAGATGTAGTGTCATGTCACTCCTTAAATATCGGATAAAGTCTGCGTAATTTTATCCTCGCGTCTTCCGTCGTAAATTGCCAGTTTATTTTAGCATCTATATTGTTTCTCGCATCTTCCCAT
>JAISOH010000106.1 GCA_031275825.1 Prevotellaceae bacterium
CCGGCCTGATAGATGTCGTTGAACGTTTTAAGACAAAGAAAGAAATACTGGAAACACATTTGCAGGAGCTAAGTCAAATGGAAAACGACCTCAATGCGGGCAAAAATTATATGACGGGAATATTCACATCCTACGAAAGAGGATTTTTGAGAGGTCTTGCCACTATGTCGTTGAATACATTAAAAATTAGTGAAAGATGAATTTATGGATTAGAACAGGCTGTTTTCTTACGGGCTGGAACAGGCATCTTTTGAAATCATGCAGTGAAGCGAGTTACAAACATTTGAAAAAATACACTGCTGCGCTGGTTATATTAATCATATTGTGGGCATTTACGGGATACTGTTTTGCCGAAAGATATGTGCAGTCTCCATGGTGGGGTTGTGCATTATCTTCGTTTATCTTCGTGGTTGTCGTCATACAAATCGAAAGACAGATTATATTAACCGTCGGCTCTACCAAGAGAATTGCCTGGTTTCGCGGTTTTATTGCTGTTATTATGTCGCTCATAGGCTCTTCGATAATTGATCAAATCATCTTTGCCGACGATATAGATAAAAAGATGATTGAAATCACAGACAGACAGGTAGAAGAATTGTTTCCCGTAAGACAGAATTTTTATGACGCCGAACTGAAACGGATACAGACTATGATTGATTCGCTTGACAGGATGAATCTTGCGCTAAATACGGAAATAGCAAAGAATCCGACGATAACTACGGTTTCAACACAGACAACCCATATCAAACTAACCGGATCGGACGGCAGGGATTCCATTGTGCCAAGAACAAGTGTTAGCAGAACTCCAATAGCGAATCCGCGAATTAAGCAGGTTGAATCCAATGAAAAGAATCTTGAACAGTTTAGAAAACAGCAGGAAGAGTTTACGAACAGGAAAATAAACGCGAAAGAAGATTTAAGAAAAGAACTCGGCTCTAAAACCGGTTTTCTGGAAGAATTGAACGCCATGATGGAAATACTGATCAACAGAACGATAGCGCTTATTTTTTATCTAATCATATTTGTATTTCTGGTATCATTGGAACTGTTTATAGTAATCAGTAAAATAGGTGACAAAAAATGTGATTATGATTTAGTTGTCGAACATCAGCTGGATACAAAAGGAAAATCGCTGGAACAGTTGAGTAAAAGTTAAAAATCTGCAACAGAAGAGAATTTATTAAGATAAAACATTATAGTATGCGATTAGAAAATTGGTTTATAACAAATCCTGACGCTTCGCAACAGGAAGTATTAAAAGTTCCTATCAGTCAGAATTTAGTAGTAAAAGGTGTTGCGGGAAGCGGCAAAACGAATATGGCAATTCATCGCGCCAATCAGGCTGGCGATGATACATTTGTCATTGTGGTTTATACGGTTGCACTTAAAAAGATGGTGCGGTACGGACTTGGGGAACTGGGACTCGACAAAGACAGAGTCGTTCACGAATGGTCGTGGATTCACAGAGGCATTGATATCTCGGGAGATTTGTTTTGCTTTGGAAAGAAAAAATATCCTTTCCCGGAAGAATGCAAATTACAGAAATGTTATTCAAAAGAATGCGAAACAGAAGAATGTGCTTTAAAAAAAGAGTGTTGTTGTCAACATTGTCATATCAGATATTCTTGTGTGGACAAAAATATTTTGATACTAAAAGAAGATGAAGGGAAAGTCAGATTTTTTGTATATATGCAGAAAGAAGGGGAAGACAAAATCATACAAGCAGATACATATCGGGGGTATCAAGTAAAAGAAATTGATAATCCGCTCGAAGTTTCTGTTGATTTTGATGATTGGGTACATAACCGTTTTTATTATAATTTTTACAGACGGAGACACTGGTTTAAGGAAGTCGAGTTCACAAATTTTAAATTAGATCCTGATGCCGACGATATTGTCTTTATACCCGGCGGTTTTTTATTCAAAGACAAAGGTATTGTCAATTATCTAATCATTGATGAAGGACAAGATTTTTCTCTCTCAAATTACAGAGAAACATTTATTCCGGCAGCCCAAAAATCTGTTTCAATTTTTGGCGATACAAATCAGCGTATTTATAAAGACCGATTTTGTAACCTCGAAGAGGTTGCTGCTTTTTTCCAGTATCCGTTACTTAACTTACAATATAATTACCGAATACCCAAAACAATTGCAAAGGTTGCTCAAAAAATAATACAACCAAATATTGACTTGCTTTCCAATAACAGAAAAAATAATGGAAACAGTGATTATCCTTTTTTTCCGAAACCGGTTATTAAAAAATGTAATTCGGAAGAAGAAGAATTAGAATACATTTTAAACAGAATACGAAACGAATCTATGGACGATGTTGCTATTCTATTGCCAAATGAAGATTCTGTCAAAAAAGTTCACAGTTTTTTTTCTAAAAATAACGTTAATACACAAGTTCGTATTATGCAAGATATTGGTGTAACGCCCTGGGGCAATAGAAAGTTTCACAGACTTGATACTTTGGATTTCACAAATAATGACTTGCCCTGTATCCTTACTTATCATAGCGCCAAAGGAACGGAATTCGATAATGTTTTTATCCCTTTTGCCGAGGCGAGTAATGGATTAGAGCGAAATCCTTTCTATGTAGCGCTTACAAGATCGAGTATATGTGTATTTATCACATACTCCCGCATACTTACGAGTTTATTGAAAGATATTGACAAAAATGACGTAAATTTTCAGTAAATATTATGGCAGAAAAGAAGAAGAATAGTTTATGGTTACCCATAAGTATGTGGAACTTAAACGAAGTATTCACGACAGAAAGCATATCGCCATTTTCTTTTTATGCAATTAGAGATTTTGGCAATCCGGTAAATCGGAATCAGGGACCTGAAGATAAGAATAATCTTATTTTGTTTGACGATCAGGTGAAAAGCGATATTTTGATGGAAATTGATCCCGAATTATTGGATGAACAGCTAAAACATAAAAAGTCCAAACCAAAAAGAATTGAATATTCAAAGACGATCTACCTGAGAAACGGTTTGTTTAAAGTTCATTTTTGTTCACAGGCAAAATTGCAGGAATTTTTAACCCAAACCTTTATGCTGTTAGAAGTCAAAACTGTGAATAAATATAAAGATTCCTTTGTCGTGAATGAAGAAAATATCATGAAGAAATTAACTTATCAAGCGCAGATTTTTTCGGAAAAGAATACAGAAGAGCTGTTTTTTGACAAGGCATTCAATCAAGTTAAAGGGATGATTTACGGTTATGTTATCGGTTTGCTTGGCACATTAAGCGAAGATGAACAGGGTTTGGTTTCTAACATGTCGAATTTGAAAAATACAATCGGTGGCGCTCATACGGATATTGTTTTGACAGAACAGTATTCCGGTTTGTGGCTTAAGAATGTCAGTAAACAGATAGACAAATGTACAGGATATTTTAAACATTTCAACATAGACACAGATGTTTTTGACACTATATTATTACGATTAAAAGAAGTTGATAATTTGAACAAAATGCGGTGCGAAGAACTGGAAAAACAGAAAGGCCCAAATTATAAACGTGAATTTGAACAGGCACAAAACAGTTTGGAACAAACCAAACGAGAATTTTATAATTACGAATCGAAGAGTGATATAACTTCAATGCGGAAAGAATTGCAGGAAATTAAAAATCAGGAAAAAGAAAACGGGAAACGCAAAGGGAAAAAAAGAGAATATTTCAAAAAAGACAGCCCTGAATATCAACGAAAACAGGAATTAGAAGACAGGATTGCCGAATTTGAAAAGAAGCCCGAATATGCAGAGTATGCAGAGTATAAGCAAAGAATAGAACACTTAGAAGCCATTGTAAAAAATTATCAACAGGGTTATACGTACGATACTTCAATAAGTGAACAATTTAACCGTATTACCGAACAGTTGAACGGTTTAATAAAACGAACAGCAAACAGTTTTCTTTCTAAAAACAGTGGAAAAAGCGAATTACCCGATATTTCTTTCCACTTCAATATTGAACCGTATGCAAAATATTATCGCGAACGAAGCTATCGGTACACAGATTTTTCAATTCAGCTACCGCAACCATTGCTTGCAATGATAACAAAAGAAGAAACGGATTTACTTCTTGTTTCCCTGAATGCGATACTGTCTTTTCCACAAGGCTGTTTAGGAAATTATTCGGAAGAAAATATTATACAGATGCTGGTAGAGATAGGGAAACATTTACCTGACAGTGCAGCAAAAAATACATTGAGAGAATATTATATATACCGCAAAGCCGAAGCGGACAGTTTTGTGTTTCCGGAAAAAAACGATGTTTTGGCAAATCTTATCGTGTTTTTTATGAAGTTGCAAGGACCTGACCAGATAAATAAGATGCTTGTTGCAAAGAACATTAAACATAAAGAGATTGCGTTTATGTTATACGGCGCTTATACGGGTTTTGCCAATATGCCCAAAACATTTACAAATGTGATCTTTGACTGGGATAATGCTAAACTGTTTGATCATATAGATGATTATTTATTTAAAAATTATTTAACATATTTAACAATAAACAAATGAATATGACAGAAGTATTTCAAAAATATTTTTCTCCCGAAAACCTCATGCTTGCATGGGAGAGGGTAACCCGTTCCGGCAGGAAAGATACGAAGGATTATTAAAATGAATAAAATGAATGAAGGCACATTACAGTAAGAACTCAAAGATTAAATAAATAGATAAAAATAAAAACACATTAGAATGGATGAAAAAAGTAAAATAAGTGCACAGTACTGTCAAGAACAGGGAGATGCGCTTGCTGAACAGGGCAACTGTGAAGCCGCCGCACAGATGTACGGTATGTGTATGGAAAACGATGAACAATGCCTGTTCAAATTATGCGATTTGGTTTTTAAGGAACAAATCACAACGGATTATGGCAGCCGGTTATATGACTTGATAAAACCCTTAGCGCTGAACGGCAATGCAGAAGCTCAATACTGTTTAGGCAATATGTACAGAATCGGTAATGGCGTTAGCAAAGATTGCGAAGAATCTGTGACATGGTATCGCAAAAGCGCTGAACAGGGTTATGCAAATGCTCAACACCATTTAGGCTATATGTATTATAACGGTTATGGCGTCAGCAAAGATTACGGAGAAGCTGCAAAATGGTTCCGGACAAGCGCCGAGCAGGGCAACGCAAAATCTCAACACAATTTGGGCAACATGTATAAAGACGGTAACGGTGTCGGTCAAAATTATAAAGAAGCAGCGAAATGGTTCCGAAAAAGCGCTGAACAGGGCAACGCAAAAGCTCAAAATAATTTAGGCATGATATATGATAACGGCTATGGCGTTATTCGAAGTTATAAAAAAGCAGCGAAATGGTTCCGGAAAAGCGCCGAGCAGGGCAATGCATGCGCTCAACACAATTTAGGCTATATGTATAAAGCAGGTCATGGCGTCGGCCGGAATTACGAAGAAGCAGCGAAATGGTTCCGCAAAAGCGCTGAACAGGGCTATGCAAATGCTCAATTCGATTTAGGCCTGATGTATGAGAATGGTTATGGCGTCAGCCAGGATTACGAAGAAGCCGTAAAATGGTATCGCAAAAGCGCTGAACAGGGCAATGCCGATGCTCAAAACAATTTAGGGCGGATGTATGCAAACGTTTATGGGGGTTCCGGAGAATCTGAAAAATTGCATCGGAAGAGCGCTGAACAGAATAACGCAGTTGCTCAGTTCAATTTAGGCGTGATGTATGAGTATGGTAAAGGCGTCGACCAAAATTATGAAGAAGCTGTGAAATGGTACCGGAAAAGCGCCGAACAGGGCTATCCAATGGCTCAAAACAATTTGGGACTGATGTATGCAAACGGTAATGGCGTTAGCAAAGATTACAAAGAAGCTGAAAAGTGGTTTCGGAAAAGCGCTGAACAGGGCAATATAAAGGCTAAAGACAATTTATTAAAACTGTTAATAAAGAAAGCATGAAACGGTCTCGAAAAATAATA
>JAISOH010000178.1 GCA_031275825.1 Prevotellaceae bacterium
CAGAAAAAGCAAATTTTTTACTCATTGCTTCTTTTTGCTGCAAATTTATAACAATCAATTGATTACATACTTTTTCAGCCTGCTTTTTGTCCACATCGCCAATAAATATCAATCAACCAGATGAAATTAAATTAATTATTTTGTTTTTTGTTAAATTTAAACAGCTTATAAAAATGTTATTTGTTTTTTCGGTAATCTGCGTTTATGATTTATTTTTAACAAACAGTTTGTGCAGTTTTAAAGAGCGATTATATATGTTCAACTTTATAAACTTGTTATATTTTTATTACCTTTGCACATTAAAATTGAAAAAATGAAAAAAATAAAACGTACATCTGTTGTTGATTTATTGAAATCCAGCGATTATGGGAAAGATGTTTGCGTAAAAGGCTGGGTGCGCACAAAACGGGGAAATAAAAATGTTGTATTCATTGCCGTAAATGATGGTTCAACAATAAAAAATATACAGATTGTTGCAGATACTGACAAATTTGACGAAAACCTGTTGAAACAGATAAACACAGGCGCAAGCGTTTGTATTTGCGGCATTTTGGCTGAATCTCAAGGCAGTGGACAGGCAGTAGAGATTCATGCTTCAACAATAGAAGTTTATGGCACAGCCGATGAAACATATCCTTTACAGAAAAAAGGACATTCAATGGAATTTTTGCGCGAAATAGCACATCTTCGTCCGCGAACCAATACGTTTGGCGCCGTTTTTCGTATCAGGCACAATATGGCTTTTGCCATTCACAAGTTTTTTCACGAGCGCGGCTTTTTTTATTTTCATACGCCAATAATCACAGCATCCGACTGTGAAGGTGCAGGGCAGATGTTTCAGGTTACAACTCTTGACTTGAAAAACATAAAAAAAACTTCAAACGGCGATGTCGATTTTTCAGAAGATTTTTATGGAAAACCCGCAAATCTTACCGTATCAGGGCAGCTTGAAGGAGAATTGGCAGCAACGGCTCTCGGATTGATTTATACTTTCGGACCGATATTTCGCGCCGAAAATTCAAATACTCCACGACATCTTTCGGAATTTTGGATGATTGAACCCGAAATGGCTTTTTATGAAATTGATGACAACATGCAACTTGCCGAAGATTTTATAAAATACTGTATTCGATGGGCTTTGGATAATTGCGGCGATGATATCGGATTTCTTTGCGACATGTTTGATAAAGACCTTATCGACAGATTAAATTTTGTTGTTGCAAACGACTTTGTGCGGCTAAAATATTCGGAAGGAATCAAAATACTGGAAGATGCTGTTGCCGGAGGACACAAATTTGGATTTTCCGTTTACTGGGGAACCGATTTGGCTGCCGAACACGAACGCTTTCTTGTAGAACAGTATTTTAAACGTCCTGTGATATTAACCGATTATCCGAAAGAAATAAAATCGTTTTACATGAAACAAAACGACGATGGAAAAACTGTTCGCGCAATGGATGTGCTGTTTCCTAAAATAGGCGAAATAATCGGCGGTTCGCAGCGCGAAGAAAATTTGGAAAAATTGAAAAAACGCGCCGCCGAAATGAACGTCCCCGATAAAGATATCTGGTGGTATATGGATACCCGTCGCTATGGAACCGTGCCGCACAGCGGATTTGGACTTGGTCTTGAACGATTGATTCTTTTTGTAACAGGAATGACAAACATAAGAGATGTGATTCCATTTCCGCGTACTCCGAAAAATGCGGAATTTTAATCTGTATCAGATAAACGTATATGCTCAAACAATCTCAAAATTTGAAGCAGCAACAAAAACTTACGCCTCTGCAATTGCAGACAATTAAACTTTTGGAATTGACTACAATTGAGTTGGAAGAACGCATAAAATCGGAAATTGAAGAAAATCCGGCTCTCGATGAAGGCGAAAGTGATGAACAAAAAGAAATTGATGCTGAAACCGAAAAAAACGAAGATGATTTTTCAATAAAAGATTATTTGGATGACGAAGATGACAGCATTCCATCCTATAAATCTCAAACGCATAATTATTCAAACGGGAACAGAAAATTTGACTATGCATTGTCATCAGGCGAAAGTTTTCAGCAATACTTGACAGGCCAGCTTGGATTTCACCCGTTGAGCGAACATCAGCGCAATATTGCAATTTTTTTGATAGGAAGCATCGATGATGACGGATATTTGAGACGGGACCTGAACTTTATCTGCGACGACATTGCATTCAAGCAAAATATCATAACAAATATTGAAGAACTTGAATATATACTTAAAATTATTCAGACTTTTGAACCAACCGGAGTAGGATGCCGAAATTTGCAGGAATGTCTTTTGTTGCAATTAAATGTAAAACAGCAGACACAACCGGTAATAAATGCAAAAAAAATAATCTCCGAATATTTTGACGAGTTTACGAAAAAACATTATGACAGGATTTCAAAAAAAACAGACATTAACGGAGATAATCTGCGAAATGCAATTGCCGAAATAGTGAAATTGAATCCCAAACCCGGAAATATTTTTTCCGACGACTACAGCGAACAGGGCAAAACCATTATTCCCGATTTTGTTTTGGACATTAAAGATGGAGAACTTGTGATTGAGTTAAATTCGTATAACATACCCGATTTACACATAAACGCAAATTACATGCAAATGATGCGACAATATGCATCAAAAAAAGAAAAAATAAATATTCACGACAAAGAAACGGCACAATTTATCGGACAAAAAATAACTTCGGCAAAATATTTTATCGATGCGATACGGCAACGCCAAAAAACATTGATCAGCGTAATAAATATAATTGTTGATTTGCAGCGCAATTACTTTCTGTCGGGCGATGAAAACCAGTTAAAACCAATGATACTGAAAGATGTTGCCGTGCGAACTAATCTTGACATATCTACAATATCCAGAGTTTTAAATGGAAAATATATTCAAACATATTTTGGAATTTTTCCTTTACGATATTTCTTTTCGGAATCGGTACATACAAAAGATGGCGAAGATGTATCAAGCCGCGAAATAAAAGCGATTTTGCAAAAATGCATAAACGAAGAAGACAAGTCAAATCCGCTGGTTGATTTGGAGTTGGTAAAAACGCTGAAAGAAAAAGGTTACAATATAGCGAGACGCACAGTTGCAAAATATCGTGAACAGCTAAATATTCCCGTTGCACGACTCAGAAAAGAAATATAAAAACCGATTGTACCTGAACAGTCGCTCATTTATGAATAAAATCAAGCGGCATTTAAATATGAAATTTTAGAGGAAAATTGCAGAAAAAAGCCGTTTGGCTTTTTGTGTCAATACTTCCATCTTTTTCTTCAAACTCCATTTTCAAATGTCAGACAAATACCATTTATCATTCTTAAATTCTTCTTCATTTCTGTAAAATTCAACATTGTACGCAAAAACCTTTGCAAAACAATCTTCTCCAATTCGCTTTCGAAAATGAACAAAATCGCTCGAATCAAACGGAAATTTGTGTTCAAAAAGGCGATCATGCAGAAATATTGCATGTAAATATCTCTAATCCATCGTTTTGCAGGTGTTTCAAAAGTAATTTGAACAAAAAATCAAATTATTTGAACGTTTTTGCAAAAATTTCACAGTTTATCTCTGTCCAAATAAACTGTTATTGTTTTCAATATTATTGTTTTTTTTAAATATCTGCATTTTCCGTGTCAGCTGTATCTACGGTATCGCAGTCAAAATCGAATGTAATGTTTGCCGGTTTTTCAAAAACATCGTTTTTTGAAACGTTAAGACGATTGTCGTTGAGGACTTTTTTCATAAAAAGACCCCAAACAGGCAATGCCATATTGGAACCGCCGCCAAGTGCAAGATTAGAGAAATGTACGCTTCTGTCTTCGCATCCAACCCAAACTCCGCCTGTAAGTTTAGGCATTGTTCCCATAAACCAGCCATCCGACTGACTGTTTGATGTTCCTGTTTTTCCTGCAATTTGTCCTTCGGGAATATACAGTGTTCGCAAACGTCTTGCCGTACCGTGATTAACTACGCTTTGCATTAAATTCAACATGAGATACGCCGTTTCCGAACTTATCGCTTCTCGGCTTTCGGGCATAAACGTGCTAATAATATTTCCTTTGCTGTCTTCGATTCTCGTTACAAAAAACGGCTCAACATATACTCCTTTATTTGCAAAAGTTGCAAACGCTCCAACCATCTCAAAGGGAGAAATATCAGCGCTGCCCAAGCACAATGGATGAACTGCATCCAGATAGCTGTGAATTCCCATTCGATGACACATATCAACTAACGCCTGCGGTCCGAATATTTCTATCAGATGCCCGGAAATCCAGTTATCGCTCAATGCCAAGGCTTTTTTCAATGTCATCATTTTTCCGCGATGTTCTTCTCTTGTTGTGCTTTTTGGTTCCCAAAATTCACCCGGTCTGTATTCTATGCGCGGTTGTACACAAGGTAATTCGGAACAGGGATCATAACCTTCCTGCATTGCCAGAGTATATAAAAACGGTTTTATTGTAGAGCCTACCTGTCGTTTTCCCTGATATACGGCGTCGTATTTGAAATATTTAAAATTTATTCCGCCAACGTATGCTTTTATATGTCCTGTTTGAGGTTCTACTGCCATAAATCCTGCGCGCAATAATGATTTATAATAAAGTATCGAATCGCGCGGAGTCATTACCGTATCTTTGCTTCCTTTTTCCCATGAAAAAACCGTCATTTTTACAGGTTCGTCAAATGATTTGAGTATTTCCGAATAAGAATAACCGGCTTTTGACATTTCCCTGTACCGGTCGCTTTGTTTTATTGCTATTGTAATGATATTGTCAATTTCTTTTTTTGAAAGGTCTGTAAACAATTGTTTTCTTGTCTTTATTTCTTTATTGAATTTGGGCTGCAAATCTTTTCCCAAATGTTCTTCTATGGCTTGTTCTGCATAAAGTTGCATTCGCGAATCTATGGTTGTGTATATTTTCAAGCCATCTCGGTCGATATTATAATTTTCACCGTTGCTTTTTGTATTTTTATTGCACCATCCGTAAAGCGGATTATTTTCCCATTGATATAAATCGTATTGAAAATCGGCATCGTTGTTATAGTTGCCTTGTACCGGTTTTTTTGCGTTCATCACGCGTTTAAGCATTTCGCGAAAATAAGGAGCCTGTCCGCTGGTATGGTCTTGTTGAGAATATTTGGACATGTCGATAGGAATATTTTTTATTGAATCGCTTTCGGTTTGTGAAATAAAACCATATTTATTCATTTGCGAAATTACATGATTGCGGCGTTTAAAGGCTCTTTCGGGATTGCGAACAGGACTGTACATTGTTGGTCCGTTTACCAGTCCTACCAAAATTGCGGCTTCCTGAATATTCAAATCGGCAGGATTTTTTTTAAAAAATGTTTGACTTGCGGCTCTTATTCCAAAAGCATTACTGCCAAAAGGAACGGTATTAAAATACATTGCAATTATTTCTTCCTTGGTATAGCTTCGCTCTATTTTTACAGCTGTAATCCATTCCTGTAATTTTTGTATTGTGCGTTTTATTTTATTTGTAGAGCGTTCCGAAAAAAGATTTAATGCAAGTTGTTGGGTTATCGTACTTCCGCCACCTCCGCCGGCTCTGTTTCCTCCTATAATAGTTTTAACAAATACGCGCGCAAGACTGCTAAAATCTATTCCCGAATGACTGTAGAAACGAATATCTTCGGTTGATATAAGCGCATTTACAAGATTGGGCGACAGGTCTTCATAATTTACAGGCGAACGATTTTCAATATGAAACGTTCCAAGCGTAACGCCATCTGCAGAAATTATACTGGTTGCAAGTTTCCGCTGAGGATTTTCCAAATCCTTAAATGATGGCAACGAACCGAACACTCCTGCCATTACCAGTAAAATCATTAATATCAATAAAGCAAACGGAGCGCAGAAAACAATCCAGCACCATTTAATTATTTTAGTTTTTGAAATTTTCATAAAAGCAAATTTAATAATTGACAAAAGTAACAAAAAACCTGATAATGTCGAAATATAATTGACAAATAGCAGAATCAACGCATAAAAAAGACAGAAAAAACCCTGTCGTATATTCAGAAAATATTGTATTTAATAAGATTTACAGTGCGATTAAAGACAAATAAATTCAAATATTGAATCATCGTTAAAGCCGTAATTTTGGAAATAATCCTCGTAGCATGTCTGATTTGTGAAAAACTTTCAATATGATAGCAGGTTTTTGTCAACTTATCAAAAATAATTTTATAATTTTGCAGCAGATTGTTCATTGTGTTTAATTATCTGATAATTATGCAAATATGCGACATTTTTGTTGGATGAATAATCTTTTTTATTTTTTTCTAAATGCACAACGAGTTTATATTAAATAGTTGTATAATACGTTATTTTACATATCTTTGTAAAAAATGTAAAATAAGATACAACAAAGTCAGAAAAAATTCAGCCTGCGTGTTAAGTTTAACAAGTCTGCC
>JAISOH010000041.1 GCA_031275825.1 Prevotellaceae bacterium
TTGCCCGCCATACGCGCCCCTGCCGACCCTCCCCACAGAGAATAGTCCTTTGTACTGACGCCAAGAGATTCGGCATTGCGAAATATATACGTTATGGCTGCCGCCAAGTCTTCGGTGGCATACCGTTCGCTGCCGATACGGTAACGTATTACAAAAGCGTTAAGTCCCAGTTCGCTTATTCGCTGTGCCAAAGGAAAACCTTCGTGCAGCGAGCCGACATACGAAAATCCGCCGCCGGGACAAACTATGGCAAAAGGCACTCTGGCTTTTCCCCGAAAAAAGAAGATTCCGGTATTTCTTTTAGCCGGATCCCGCTGTTTCTGTTCTTCGGTGTAGATACTGTAAAATATCGTTTTACCGCTGTTCACTTCGTCTATCATGTAATTGACCGATGCAACGACCACTTCCGGACGGACATTGCCATGATAGGGCATCAGGGAACCGACATTGGATATGGAGGTGTTATGATAGGACGAATTGTTGTCGCGGGATAAAAGCAATTCCCCAAATCCGTCAAATGCCGGATGGTTTACAATATCGCGGACATAATCGTTTACTGTAAGATATGTTCCCGTACCGGTGTTATTGCCGTCCTCCCCGTTATCGACTGCTTCCTGACTGTTCGGAAGGAGAGGATCGTCTGTTTTACAGTTACTAAAGAGTAGCATCAATGATATTAACAGCGCCATGTTGCCAAGACATATTATTTTGTTTAAACTTTCTGTTTTCACCGTCTTACTCATTATTTTTTGTGATTCCGATTTTTTGCAGCCATTTCACTACGTCATCTTTTGAACGCCTGACCATGCTACCGCCAATGGCAAGCCCTTCGAGGATTTTTGATTCGGGACAGAGTTTTTTCAAATCGTCCAGACTGCGTCCCCAGCGTCCGCCGCCGTGCGTACAGAACGGAACGACGGTTTTGCCGCTCAGGTCGTACTTTTCCAGAAAAGTAAACAGCGCCTGCGGCATCGTTCCCCACCAGTTGGGATAGCCGACGAAAACGACATCATAATCTGCCATGTTCTTTACTTCGTTGGCAAGCGGCGGGCGTGCGTTGGCTTGCTGTTCTTTTTTCGCCTCTGCCACACATTCGTTGTAGTCTTTGGAGTAGGTCTTTACCGTAGTGATTTCGAACAGATCGCCGCCGGTTTGTTGCTGAATCTGCTTTGCCATCTCGCGGGTGTTGCCGCCCCACGAAAAATAGGCAATGAGGATTTTCCCCCCACTTTCTTTACTTTGCGCCTGCGCAGCGCCGCTCAGGGCTACGGCAGACGCTACTAAAAACATCATTCTTTTCATATTGTATTTCTTTAATAAAATAAAGGACAAAGGTAAAGCAAGAGCCGCAAAGATAGTTTTTCTTTGCGGCTCTTTTTTCTTTGCCGTGCGGCTCACAGTGCGGTATCTTATTTGCCGACAGGCGAAACGGTATTCTGAAAACTCTCGAAAAGTGCGACAGGTTTTTGAAACCGCACAAAAAATATTTTGTCGAAAAGTTAATAAAATTTAAACAGGGTGTCAGTAAATTGCCGAATATTAATAATTTTATAACTTTGCCGCAAAAATTAATTTACAAACAATGATAACATTACTACAATCAGGAATTGCCGATTCATCGGCAGTAGCGACAACAGCAGCAGAAAGTACGAGTTTGTTTGAATTTGCCGTAAAAGGCGGCTTTATAATGATAGTGCTTGCATTACTGTCGTTAGTAGCCGTTTATATTTTTGTTGAACGCTGGCTTGCAATAAAAAACGCATCGAAAATCGATGGTCATTTTATGAATAACATCAAAGACAGTATTCATGACGGGAAAATCAAATCGGCAATAAGTCTGTGCCAGCGCAACAACAGCCCTGTTGCGCGAATGATAGAAAAAGGCGTTGAACGCATCGGTCGTCCGTTGAATGACATTCAAACATCTGTTGAAAACGTGGGCAGCCTTGAAGTTGCGCGCCTCGAAAAGGGAATGCCTGTTTTGGCAAGCATATCTGGCGGAGCGCCAATGATAGGATTTCTCGGAACGGTAATAGGAATGGTACAGGCTTTTTACGAAATGTCGAAAGCAGGAGGAAACAATATACAAATATCCATGCTGTCGGGCGGAATTTATACGGCAATGATAACAACAATAGGAGGTCTTATTGTAGGTATTTTTGCATATTTTGCATACAACTACCTTGTTATGCGGCTAAATCATGTTGTTTATTCCATGGAATCGAAAACAATAGAATTTATGGATTTGCTTAACGAGCCTGTAAATTAATGTGAAAAATAAATTAAAGTCAATCATGTATTGAGATACGGTAAATTTACAGAATTTATGAATTTGACAGGAATAATGCAAACTTTAACTGAATAAAAATGGCAATAAAAAGAAACACAAAAGTAACAACAGAATTCAGTTCATCATCAATGAGCGATCTGGTATTTTTGCTGCTTATATTTTTCCTTATAACATCTACGCTTATCAACAACAATGCGCTTGATTTGCTGTTGCCAAAAAGCACAAATCAAGTGCCGCAAAAACCGCCTGCGGATGTTTCAATGAAATATATAGACGCCGAAACGGTAGAATATTTTTTCGGCTCAAAACCGGTATTGCTCGAAGAACTGGAACCATTATTACAGGATGATTTGAAAGACAATCCCGAACCCACATTTACAATTTCGCCCGATGAGCGAATAGCCGTAGGCAAGGTTGTGTATGTAATGAATATTGCAAAACGCAACGGATACAAAGTTCTGTTATCAACAATTCCCGAATAGGCAAATGAACAGTATCGACAATAATAACAGCAGAAAAATAAAAGGCGTATTTACAAGCATTATTGTACATGCGGCAGTATTGCTGTTGCTGGTATTTTTCACTGTAGTTATAAATATTAAAAATGATATTCCCCTTCCTGTTGCCGAAAAAGAATTTATTGCCGTTGAACTGACCCAGCCGCGCAGAATGAAGCTTACTCCCGATAAAACTGCGGCAAAACCCGTTCAGCAGGCGCCTGCAACGGTAAAAATTTCAGACAGAATTAGAGAATCGAAAGCAAACAGCAAGCCCGACACAAAACCCGTAACGGCAGGCAGCGAAGGCGATATTGAACGATATGAACCGCCGCAACCGAAAATTAACGAAAAAGCGCTTTTCAGAAGTACAACCGAAGGAACGGACGAAGGCAACGAACGTAATAAAATAAAAGATAACAGCCTGTACAACGGCTCGGGAACAAACAAAGAGCCAGCCCGTACCCTGAATACACAATCGGGATTTACCACAAGCGAAAAAGGCGTATTGTTCAGTTTGGAGGGACGTTCTGCTGCCGGAGGATTTCCCAAACCTGAATATAATGTGCAAAAAGAAGGAAAAGTTGTTGTTGAAATTCGTGTTGACCAAAACGGAAAAGTTACCCATGCAAGCGCAACGGCAAAAGGATCTTCCTTGCAGGATGCTACGCTTTGGAAAGCAGCCGAAGATGCGGCTCGCCGCGCCCGTTTCAATGTTGATAAAAATGCTGCAATTTCCCAGTTGGGAACCATCACTTATATTTTTAATCTTAAGTAATCAGCCGCTTATTAGTAATTGATAATTTTTTGTTTTTTCGTCATTGCGAACTGCGAGGGTTTTACCCGAAGCAGGAAGCAACCGAAGCGTAGCGGAACTCAACGGAGTTAATCCGGACATTGCCCATTGTTTTATTTTCATTATTAATCTATGGTTTGCTTCGTCGCTACGCTCCTCGCAATGACGTGTTGCTTCGTCATTTCATTCCCCGCAATGACGCGCTACGCCCTGTTTTTTCGTCATTGCGAACTGCGAGTGTTTTACCCGAAGCAGAAAGCAATCCAGAAAAAAATGGATAATGGACAATGAATAACTATCAATTATTTATCAATTGTCAATTACTATGGAACGGCTAAAAAAGTTAATAAATCATTTCCGAATTTCGTTGAAATATTGGATGTTACAATATGTCTTACAAATGAAACCTTGCATTTGTGTCTGTAAATAAGAGCGTTACAACCCGCAATACATTCACAGTATCCTGAAATAACTAATAATTATTATTTTTTAACCCCAAAATCATTATAAATTGGGATTTTTTGCAGCATAAACAGTAAATACCTTTGTACTCATTTTTGATTTTATGATGAATTAATTGTTAAAAACAGAATTAATTTATCATAATTATCTGAAATAACTGTTTATGCAATTAAATTAATTTTCAAAATGATTAAATTGAAATTTTATTACTGTTTACTGTTTACTTTCATATTCACGCAGTCGGCATTTTCTCAAAACAATAAAATTTTATCCGAATCCGACACGGTCAGACGCGACAATCTGGATGAAGTTATTGTGTTGGGAAAAAGCAAGGTAAAAGAAATTAACGAGTCGGCATACAATGTAGTAGGCATTGATACGCGGCTGCTGCACAATACAACACTGAACCTTACGCAAACCCTCGACCGCATTTCGGGCGTAAAGATAAGGGAAACCGGCGGAGTCGGGTCGGGTTCTCAAATTTCAATCAACGGTTTCAGCGGACGGCATATCAAAGTATTTATGGACGGAATGTTGATGGAAGGTTTCGGCTCGTCGTTTCAACTGAACAACATGCCCGTCAATTTAGCCGACCGTATTGAAGTTTACAAAGGCGTTGTTCCCATCGAATTCGGTTCGGATGCTTTGGGAGGAGCTATAAATATAGTTACCAGACAAACAAAAAATACGTATTTGGATGTTTCATACTCATACGGCTCGTTCAACACTCACAAATCAAACCTGAGTTTCGGACATACAACAGCCGGCGGCTTTACGTTTCAGTTGAATGCATATCAAAACTATTCGGACAACAGTTACAAAGTCAAAACAAAACTGCTGGATTTTGAAACAAAAAACTTTTCAGAGGAAGACTACTGGTTCAAAAGGTTTCACGACAATTATCACAATGAAGCAGTGATTGCCAAAGCCGGCGTTGTTAATAAAGTTTGGGCAGACAGGCTTTTGCTGGGAATTACTTTAAGTCAGGAAAAAGCCGACATACAAAATGCCAACATAATGCAAATCGTGTATGGAGGCAGAGAACGCAAGGCAAAAAGCCTTATTTACGCATTGAATTATGAAAAAAGAAATTTGTTTATCCAAAATCTGAATTTTTCATTAACTGCAAATTATAATACGGCTCGAAACAATAATATAGACACTTTGGCAAGAAGATACAACTGGAAAGGAGAATACGAAACGAAAAGCACAAAGGGCGAAAGCGGACAATATTCAATGAGCGAATTTGACAATAAAAATACGTATGCAACAGCCAATCTTAATTACAAATTGCTCGACAATCATTACTTTGCCCTGAACAATCTGTACAGCAACTATACGCGCAAAGCCACCGATGCGGCGGCAAATTCGGAAAACAGCACGGCGGCAACTTTCATGCGCCGTACAAACGCCAAAAATATTTTGGGATTTTCGTACCGGTTTGAACACGGCAAACGCTGGAACGCTTCGGCATTTTTCAAATATTACGAAGTAAACGTAAGAGGACCTATCGATACTACAACCACAACCACTGCCAAATACGCTGAACAGAAAAAATCGTTTTCAACAACAGGTTACGGCATTCTTGCCACGTATTTTTTAACGGAAACCTTTCAACTTAAAGCATCGTTTGAAAAAGCATACCGGCTACCTTCGGAGCGAGAACTTTTCGGAGACGAAGTGCTGGAAACCGGAAACGCATCGCTCAAACCCGAAAACAGCAAAAACATTAATTTTAACCTCGGTTACAGCAAGGTTTGGAACAATATACATTCCGCATATATTGATATTGGATTGATTTACAGAGATACCCGAGATTATATAAGCCGACAGATAGAACAGCGCTACGGAGGAGCATTTTATTCAAATCACGGCAAGGTGCGTAATATCGGTATAGACGCCGAAGCAAGGTATTTTTACAGAAACATATTTTCAATAGGCGGAAACATAACATATCAAAATGTAAGAAACATGGAAAAATATGAAGAATACGGCAAACTTTCAATTAGATATAAAGACAGAATGCCCAATGTTCCGTACATGTTTGGCAATTTGGATGCCGGTTACAATATAAACAATGCTTTCGGCAAGGGCAATATTCTGTCATTCGGATATAACATGCGCTACGTACATTCATTTTTTCGCGACTGGCTAAGCGAAGGTGCAAAAGATGTTATAATTCCGGCGCAGTTGTCGCATGACTTAAATTTGACTTATACGCTGAAAAACGGAAAATACAACATTGCATTGGAAGCCAAAAATATTGCGGGCGAAATAATGTATGACAATTACAGTCTGCAAAAACCCGGACGCAGTTTTACGGTAAAATTAAGATATTTTTTCTTTAGTAACAATTTTAAATAAATTTAATTAATTATGAGTACAAAAAAATCAATTTTCAAAAAAGTAATTTTAGCGGGATTTATATCTTGTCTGTCATTGACATTCGTTTCATGCGAAGACAACGAAAATCCCGCACCCAAAACAAAAGGTTCATTTTTTCTGTCGGTTAACGGCGAAACAGCTGAATATATTATACAAACCGACAATCTGGAAACAGGAGACTTATCTATTGCAAGCAACATCAAAACGCTTGAACAGACAGGACATACATGGATTTTCAACGACAATCCGTCTGTTGCTGTCGGCTTGATTTATCAGCAGGGAGATCCCGGAATAGGACTCGGATTTAGCATTAAAGAAGACGGAACATTGAATAACCCCCATAATTTTTTGATTACTTCGCGTTTTACATCTTACGGATTTTTTGATAAATACGCCCTGACAAGCGTTGGCGGGCAAACTCCTGCCGACAATGCCGACCGTTCGGATTACGCTACGTTCTGTTTTATAGATATTGAAAACAGATTTGCTTTGATAGAAAAAACAATTCCCACGCTGAACATCACAGGCAACGGCGAGCAGGCAACATTTTCGGGCATTGTGGACATGGGCAACGGCGAATTTCTGACGGGAATGGTTGTTTCGCAACCCAAAGATCCGGGACAGGGCGGCGGAGCAAGTTCGGGTACAATAACCTGTCCCGACAGTTGCTGGGTGGCGGCATTCGACAAAGACCTTAACCTGAAACGCATTTACAGAAGCGACAAATTAAGTTATTCGTCAGGACGTTACCGCTCTCAATACTATTCGCAAATAGGTAAATCCGATGATGGAAACGTTTACGTATTTTCAGGCTCATACGAAAGTACAACAACGCGTCCGTGCGGAGCCTTGAAAATCAACAAAAATGCAACGGAATTCGACCCCTCGTACTATTTCAATATCGAAGAAAAAACAGGAGGCTGTCATTTCCGTAAAGTTTGGCATATTACAGGAAATTATTTTCTGCTTGAAGTTTACAACAACGATGAACCTCTTACTGTTAATTCCGTTGCTACTCAGTACGGCGTTGCGGACATGTCTGCCAAGACATTCAAATTTGTAAGCGGAATACCTGCAAAGGACAAAATAACAGGAACAGGTTTGCCGATGGCTTACGAAGGTAAAATGTATTTTCCGATAGTTGAAGAAGGCGCAGAGCCAACGGTATATATTATTGACCCTGTAGCGGCAACAGCAAAAAAAGGCATAAGCATAACCGGAGCATCAAGCCTGAATGCAATAGGAAGACTGACTTATCAATAATATAAATATTAACGCAATTCATGAAGAACGGCAAAGTAGAAATATGTTGCTGTTCTTTATGAATTTATTAAAATATTAAACCAATTTCCGTTTTATGTTTCATAAAGTATTATTCGTTATTTTCGGCATTGCCATATTTTTTAAAGACGCATCTGCTCAGACGGATATTTGCACCGGAAAGGAAGACAGTATTTATTCGCATGCTTTACAGGAAGAAAGAACATACTGGATACATCTTCCCGAAAGTTACGCCGACAGTGTTCAAAAAAAATATTCCGTAATATATCTGCTCGATGGCGATTTGTTTTTTCATGCGCTTGTTGCGGCGCAGCGTTTATATTCGCAGGGACGACAGCCTCTTATGCCTGAATGTATTATAATCGGAATTTTGAATACCGACAGAACTCGCGACCTTACGCCATCAAAATCCGCTTATCGAAGAGATGGAAAACGATATGACGGAGACAGAGAAATCGGCGGCGGAAGCGAACTGTTTACTTCTTATCTGACAGATGAACTTCGTATAAAAATAAATAAAAAATATCGCACAAACAACATAAACATTATCGTTGGACATTCGTTTGGAGGTTTATTTGCTTTAAATACCTTAATGTATCATCCTCAACTGTTTGATATATATGTAGTTTTAGACCCGAGTTTTTGGTGGGATAATGGAAAAATCCAAAAAGAAGCAGACAAACTGTTTGAAACAAAACAATTTAACCATATCAAACTTTATCTTGGAATTGCCGCAAAAATACGACCGGATGCAAATAATATAAACTCAAATATAGCCGGCAGTTTCATAAATAATATTCTTCCAAAAGCAATAAAAAACGGATTACAGGTTAATTATAAAATATTTTCGGACGAAAGTCACGGAACAGTTCCCATACCGGGAATATCAGACGCATTAAAAATAATATTTCAATAAATAAAATAAATAAAATAAATAAAACTATGATTAAGTTATTAATAGATTTCATTCAATTTCTGTACGCCCTTGCTCCATTGCTAATGTCGCTGTCTGTTTTAACCATGCTGTCTGTTTTATTGTCAAAGTCAATAAAACGGCATACAACTGTTTATTACACCGTATTTGCAATTCCCTTTATTCTGGTTACGGTTCCTTTTGCAGGCAGGCTGTTTGGATTGGAAATATTTAATTTCAACCGTATCCCGTTTCTTGGCGGCATTATGAGAGATTACATACACATGGGAACATTGGGTTTTCCTTTGCTGATTATCATAATGTATATGGGCGCTTTAAATCCGAAAAACTCCACTGTAAAAAAACTGCTCGGCATACGCAAAGAATTGTCCATACTGTCGGGTTTCCCGATATTGACGCACTCTCTGATTCGGGTAACGAATAATTTCCCCAGCGCCCTCAAATTTTTCACCGATAACGGGGAATATATGGCAAATGCAAAAGTAACAAATGCATTGGGCGCAGGAATAACAAATTTCAGCTTCGTGCTGGGCATCCTGATGCTGGCGCTGTTTATTCCGCTATGGGTTACCTCTTTCAATTCCGTTCATAAACGCATGGGAAACATCAAATGGAAAAAACTGCAGCGATGGTCTTACGTTTTGTATGCCATGCTGTTTATCCATGCCATGGGAATACAGGCTGGCTTTATGTTGAATCCAAGGGAAAGAGAAACGCCGAAACCCGCAGTTGAAGTAAGCGCAACAACTTCTGAAACGCATAACCGCAGCAACCGTGAAAATTCGGAATTGCAGCAACGCGCGGACAGAGATAAACGCAACGATAAAAATACAGTACAGACGGTAGCCGACAGCGTAAAACAACGCGGCAACGGCGATAATCGTACCGAAGTAGCGCGACCGGCAGAAAACAGAAGACGTCAGCAAAATCAAGGCTTTGCAGATATCAAGGTCGATGCGCCGACAAAACGGTACATACACATAGCGTCGCTTCTCCTCATTTTCGGGTCGTATTTATACCTCAGGTTAAGAAAGGCAAGGCTGAAATCAGGCAGTCGGTAATTTGCATTACAGAATATTACATGTTTTATAAAAAGCACGGAAAACAGAAAATAAAAACAGGATAGAGAGCATTTTCAAATTGCCGTATTATATGGAGGCTGTCTTAAAATGGTATTTTACACGTCATTGTGATGGCGAAGCCCGAAGCAAAACGTCATTGCGAGAAGCGTAGCGACTAAGCAAGTCATTGAACGTCAACATTTGGATTAACTCCGTTGAGATCCGCTTCGCTTCGGTTGCTTTCTGCTTCGCTTGCGCTTGCAGTTCGCAAAGACGAAACCGTAGTTTTAAGACAGCCTCATACATTTGTTTGAAGCAGTATTTCGCTGCATCGAAGATGAAAAGGCTGTATAAACCTTAAAACCTGTAAACCACTCCTGCCGAAATTATCAGTCTGTTCCAGTCGCTGACAAGAAAATACTTAATCTGACCGTTGAGAATAAGAGTTTCAGACAGTTTAAAGTCGATGCCGCCGCCCAAGTTAACTCCAAATTCGGTTGATGAATCGCTGTAATTATATTCGTCCAAATCACTTTCCATGCTTGATATGCAGCCAAGTATGCCTATGCCGGCTAAGGGATATAATACAAATTTTTCGTCCATATCGAAAAGATAATGTCCCGTTACGCTCAAGTCCCACATACTGAGACTTGTTTTTATACTTATTATTCCCCTATCTTTAGGTAAAAAATAAGTAAAAGAACCCTCAAGCCTGACAGGCTTGGTTACATTGTACTGAAACTTGGCTCCGATACCGAAATTGTTTATTCCATCGCCAGAACCCATTACTACGCTTCCGCCTGCAGCCATATCGCCTTTTTCCTGAGCGGAAACATTCATTGCAAATGCTGTTGCTGCAACAAGCATGATTGCCATTTTTTTAATACTTTCATTTTGTTTGTAAATTAATTTAGTTAAATAAAATTGTTATTTTTAGAAATCATAATTATTTATGATTTTTATTTTCGTCGTCAGCAATAAATTTAGTTGTGTTAAATGTATTGTGTGTCGCTCTTGCACTATGATTATTTGACGCCTGCGTTGACGTCCCTGAGGCGACAACAGGTAAACGGTAATACTTGCTTACATTTTCCACGCTTACGTAGATTTCCGAAATTTGCTCTTCCGAGCGCAGCGATACAAAAGATGAGCCGCCGGGCAATACCTTACTGTTGATGGTAATGCCGCTGAAAGCGTCTCCCGTTGACTGCCGAGGAATTTCTCCCCGCTGTAATGTTGCATCCTGAACGGTGAAATATTCCTGTCCAAGGCTTGATTGAGGTTTTTCATCGTTTTTATCATACGACGCAAAAACCGTTGCTGACATGGCTATGATTGCCATAATTTTTTCTGTTCTTTTCATTATCTATAAAATTTAAGTTTGTTTGAATGGTAAGTTTTGCAAATATTCGCAGAAGTCCGGAAAGGATTTACGGGCATCACGTATTGCAGTCTGTAAATTATTTCAGGTTTGTAAAAAAATATTTGCTGAATTATATTGGGGAAACAAAAATAATTTTGTTTCTTTGTGCCATTTAAAAAAATGCTTTTATAAGCGATGAGGGCGGGGCACACAGGTGATATTGTGTGTTAGCAAAATATCTGGAACCGCCAAATATTCAGCGGTTTTTTTATCAACAATTTTAGTGTTTTCACACGTTTTATTCATTAATATTTAATTAAGTTTTTATAAAAAGTGCCACAAGGATAAAAACATTTTTCAAGTTATGCAAAAAAAGTAAAAAATAATTTTTTGTTTGTTTCGTCATTGCAACCGAATTAAAACCCGCAGGGTTCGGCGTAGCCAACCAAACCATTTTTCATTGTTATTATTCATTTTTCCGGTTTGCTTCCTGCTTCTGGCTAAAGCCCTCACAGTTCGCAGCTACGGCAAAAACAATTTTTATCCGTTTGTGTGTAATTGATAAATTTCACGTACTTTTGTATCGAATAAAAAATGATTCAACTTATTATAAAATTACAATGATAACACTTGCTGAAATACTCAAAGATTCAGACTATAAACAGACTCAGTTTGACCTTTCGCAGATTCATGAATTTGAACAGAAAATCATTACCCGTACGGATAAAAACGGGAAAACAGTTCCTTACATCGAATGTGCCATTCGCAAAAAAGAGATAAAACTTACGCCCGAAGAAGTGATCAGGCAGCTGTATGTCGAAAAATTGATAACCGAATATGGTTATTCAAAAGAACAGATTGATGTAGAAGTTGGCGTACAAATGGGCAGAGCAACCGAACATGATAAACGCGCCGATATTGTCGTTTA
>JAISOH010000109.1 GCA_031275825.1 Prevotellaceae bacterium
CCTTCCTTGCTTGCTATTATCGAAACAATATGTGTATGTTCAGGTATACCGTTTTCTATTAACGAGCGATATACCAAATGCATCGAAGCGCCGGTAGCAAGCATTGGGTCGGATATTATCAACGTTTTATTATCAAGGCTGGGCGATGAAATATATTCTATTTTTACTTCAAAACTGTTGTCTCTGTCGTATTTTCTGTATGCCGACACAAAGGCGTTTTCGGCTTTGTCGAATATGTTGAGCATGCCTTGATGCAAAGGCAGTCCGGCGCGAAGAATCGTAGCCAGTACTATTTCTGCGTTTGTAAGGTTTATTTCGACAGAACCCAGCGGGGTTTCAACATTTTTGCGTGTTGCAGGTAGCGCTTTACTTATTTCGTAAGCAAATATTTCGCCCATGCGCTCAAGATTTTTGCGAAACTTCATTCTGTCTTTCTGTATTTTCACATCTCTTATTTCAAGCATAAATTGATTGAAAATTGAACTTTTGTCTCCGATAATTTGTATCATAATATTTTGATTTTTGATATTTTTATTTGTAAATTGTAAAAAATTAATTTGTTTTTGTAAGCTGCACAAGGTCTATTCTGCTGCCCGACATTCTTAATATTCTAATATTAAAATCTCCTATTTTAATAATTTCTTTCTGCTGCGGAATATTTTCGTTTTCGTGCAATATATATCCGGCAAGCGTTTCATACTGTTCCGATTCGGGAATTTTCAAACCGTAGTTTACATTTAGGTGTTCTACTTCGAGGCGGCCCGAAAATATAAATGTTTTGTCATCTATTTTCTTTTCTGTCATTTCGTCCGTATCGTGTTCATCATCAATTTCACCAAGAATTTCTTCCAGAATATCTTCAATCGAAACCAGCCCGGATGTTCCGCCAAATTCATCGACAACAACAGCCAGCGACTGATGTTCTTTTATAAATATTTTCAAAAGTTTTTCGGCGTGCATGGTTTCGGGTACAAACTGTATGGGACGGATTATTGAACTTAAATCTGAAGCGGGTTTGAATAAATCTTTGGAATTTACGTATCCTGTTATGTTGTCAACAGTTTCGCGATACACGGGAATTCGCGAATATCCTGATTTTATAAATTTTTGTTTCAGGCTGTCCAAACTGTCGGTTTCTTCTATTGCTTCTATTTCGGTTCGCGGAATCATACATTCACGTACTTTTACTTCTGGAAAATCAAGCGCTTTTCTGAAAATTTGAATATCGTTTTCGTTGTTTTGTTCAATGCTTTCGACTTCGGTTGTAAGTTTGAACAGGTCGGAGCGGTTGAATACTGTCTTTTTTACTCCTTTTTTTATTTTTTTCCCGAATATTCTTAAAATCATTCGGGCGAGCCACGATGTAATAATCGAAACGGGATAAAGTATCACATAAAACACAAATACTGGAATTGCAAAGGCTTTGAGTATTCCGTTAGGATTTATTTTACACAGGCTTTTAGGCAAAAATTCGGCTGTTACAAGCACAATAAATGTTGAGACTACTGTTTTTACTGTCAGTATAATCATGTTGGATTCTGTCAGCATTGTCCGTAAAGGTTCGTCTATTATTTCTGCAAATGCTATTCCGTATATTACCAGCGCAATATTGTTTCCTACAAGCATTGTTGATATGTAATCGCTTGAATTGCGGATAAAAATATCTGTTATTTTTGTATAAAATTTTCCTTGATTTTTGTCGAGTTCAAGCCGTAATTTGTTTGATGAAACAAAGGCGATTTCCATTCCCGAAAAAAATGCGGAAAGCAGTAAGGATATTAATATTATGATAATTGAAGTGTTCATTTTGCTTTGTCTGCCTTTTCCAATTCTGCCGATTTTTTCAAAATTTCCTGTTTTGGTCTTTTTCTGTTGTTGATATTTTTATTTTCTGTTGTTACTTGCTGATTTGTTTCTACCGATTCCGGTTTTGCCTGTTGAAGCGGTATTATTTCTGCTGTATCCGGAAAAGTTATTGTATTTGTGTTTATGCTGTCGTCGGCAGTTTTGTTTTGTCTGTTCAGCGTCAAATCACCTTCGCGAATGGTTCTTATTTCATAATCGGAAAGATTTTCGTTTGACGTCCATCCGTTTATAGCGTTAAAATATCCATCTTTGAAGAAAAATTTTGTAAAACAATCGTTATAAATTTTCCCGTTTTTTCTGTCCCAGTAAAGCGTATCGGTAATAATTTTTGTATTGTCCAGATAATTTGTTACAACCACGCTGTCGTATGCGCTGTAAAATTCATCTCTGTCTTCTTTCATTTTTGCAAATTTTGCGGAGATGGTAGATTCAAGCACAAGCGAGTCGGTAAACGATTCTATATAAATTCCATCTGGAAATGTTGTATATTTGCCTTCCCTGCCCGAAAACTGCAACATTATCGGCGCTTTTACCGTTTGTTTTGTTTTTCCGTATTGACTTAAAATCACGTCCAAATTAAATGTTTCCGACAGCAAAACATCTTCTTTTGCCGTATTGCCGTTTATTTCTTCCTTTTTATCTCCGCAGGAAATAAAAACGATGACACACAATAAAAGCATCATCGTTTTTATTTTATTCATTTTCATTTTCAAGTCAATTTTAATTTGTTGAATTTATTTTGCGGCAGACCGAATTGTTGTTGTTCCTGCAACTCCGTTACAGTTTACGGTATATTGCTGACCTTCGGTATATTCGTTAAGAAATATGTCCTGATACGAAGGGAAAAGTTTACTGTATGTTGCAATAGATTGATTTGCCGTACTTGCCAGATTCGAGTCAATACTTTTTGCTTTTTGGAACATGTCAACCACAATCCAGAAAATAACGCGACCGCCAAATTCGCAGTCCGAAGCGTTTGTTGCCATTCGCGCATAGCAATTTCCAATAATCATATATGCTTCGCCTGCATTAGGGTTCAGATTTTTTGCCTGCGTTGCAAGCGACAGCGCTTTACCTGTGCGCCCTTCATTAAAATTGGCGGAAGCAACCTGAAGCATATATTTTGATTTCTGCAAATTGTCGGTTTCTTGTTCAATGGCTTCATCCATATATGACATTGCTTTTTCCTTGTCGCCTCTTATTATAAAAAGTTGAGCCAGCTGGAACGCCGATTCTGCATTAGGTTCAAGACGATAGCCGGCTTCTACCACATCTGCAAACAGTTGTGTTTCCCTGCATCCTTCGGTGTTTGAAAGTCGGTATCGTATTCCGCGAATTAAATCCATATCTTCGGGATTTGCCTGAAATTTCGGCGTGTACATTGCTATAAGATTTTCGCACGAATTGAGTTCGGGCATTGCAAGAAACAACCCATTAACAGTTTTGACAGCTCCTGTTGTTTCTTCTGTTACGGGAAGTTTTTCAATTGCTTTAATTATATTTTCATAGCGGGAAATTGTAGCATCGCCGTCAAGCAATTTTTTTTCGTACATTATTTTCACCTGTTGCATTATTTGTACGTAAGAGTCGGTGGGCTTGTAACTGTTTGTTGCCGCCGTTTCATATTCCTTTATTATTTCGGAATGTTGCTCGGAGCGAAAATCAATTAATACGCCTGCTTTGCGGAAAGCCGTTTCGCCTTTTGACGGTCTGCCGAAAATTTCATATCGCCTGTCATACAAAGAAAGAAGCGTATCGACATATTTTTGTTTGGCAACCTGATCTTTTTCTTTATTTGCCAGGTTTTCCATTATCCTTATGCCATACAAATACGTATTAAGGCTTGCATTTGGACAAACTCGCATCAACTCTTTAAAGAAAGTATATGCGGTTTCAAAATTATTACTTTTCATCTCATCTCGTATAAAATTGAGATTGCGAACGCAGATTACGCTGTCTTCGGGAGTTGCCCCAAATTTACCTTTTTGTCCGAAAGCGCCCGGTGTTACCGTAAACATTAAAAATATTGCGCTTAATGTAATTTTACTGATTTTTTCCATTGTAATTTTTTTTTATAATTATTTAATTTACTGTATCATATACTGTCTCTTTCATTTTTATTGGTACAAATTTAATCATTTTTTATTTTTCTGCAAACACAAGATGAATATTTATAGACAAAAAATTAGTATTTGCTCGCCTATTAAAGCAATTATTCATAAATATTATATTAGAATTTATATTAAATAGTTGTATAATGCGTTATTTTACATATCTTTGTAAAAAATGTAAAATGAGATACGATAAAGTCAGAAAAAATTCAGTCTGCGTGTTAAATTTAACAAGTCTGACAGTAGCGGAATTTGAGGTCTTAGTTCCCACATTCAAAAGCCATTGGGACGACTATTACTCGCATTACACTCTTAAAGGCAAAGTGCGCAAGCGCATATCCTGCGGTCGCAGAACAGACAAACTGCTGTTTATATTGTCCTGCCTGAAAAACAATCCGTTGCAGGAATATCACGGCAGTTTCTATGATATTACGAAGCCTCAATGCAACGAATGGACACATTTGTTGTCGGATATTCTGCGCAAGACGTTAAAAACGCTCGGCTAACTGCCCGAAAGAAAGGTTTTTCGCTTGCAATATCTTCTGCAACAATATGATGACATATTGTTTGACGGCACGGAACGCCCGATTCGGCGACCGCAGGACGAAGACAGGCAAAAATCCTGTTATAACGGTAAAAAACGCATAACGTGAAAAACAGCCTGTTATGCAAGACTC
>JAISOH010000111.1 GCA_031275825.1 Prevotellaceae bacterium
CCTGACTCCCTGTGAAAACTTCTCATCCATGCGTAATTGACAGGCTATCTCTTCTGCCGACACGTTTACCTTTAGTCTCTCTTTTGACATAGACTTTATTGTTTTTGCAAAAGGTATAATTTTTTTTGATTGTATAAATTTATTGGACTTAATATAAATTCTTTTTCAAAATATTGCCAGTCAATTGTATCGGCAAACAGAACCAATTTATAACCCTTGTCTATTATGTCTGCGAGTATCGGGCGGAACAGTTCGCCCTGTTGTCTGTCCGGTAATTTTCCCTGCATTTTTTTCTGTATTTTTTGATTTATTTTTACCGCTTTTTTCGGCACAAAAATACAAAATCCTGCATTGTTTTCCAAATATTTTTGCCATTATTTTATTATATACCAATAAAATGCATATATAGTAAGAAGCGACTAAATAATGTCTTATCGGTTGTTGTTTTTATTTTTTATGGAAATGTTTTTTCGAAAACTGTAAACAAATATTATTATTCCTGCCGCTATAAACGGTAAACTCAACCACTGTCCCATGTTCAGCGGCATTCGACTTTCAAAGTCAACTTGGTTTTCTTTTACAAATTCTATCAAAAAACGCGCGGTAAAAAGTCCTGTTAAAAACAGCCCAAAAATCATACCCGGCTTATTGACTCCCAAATTTTTTCTGAAAAACAGATAATACAAAATCAGAAAAAGCAATATATAGGCAAGCATTTCATATATTTGCGTAGGATGAGCCGGAACTGTTTCGCCTGTTCGCACAAAAACAAATCCCCAGGGAAGATTTGTTGCATGTCCGTAAACTTCGGAGTTCATTAAATTTCCGAAACGAACAATAGCGCCCGCTACGGGTACGGCAACGGCAATCCGGTCGAGCGACCAGATATATGGTTTTCTGTATTTTCTGCAAAAAAGCCATAATGCCAGCAAAATGCCAAGTGCGGCGCCATGACTTGCAAGCCCTGCATAACCTGTAAATTTACCATCATGAAGAGGTAAAATTATTTCCCATGGATATTTCAAATAATAAGCGCCTTCGTAAAACAGGCAATGTCCTATTCGGGCGCCAATGAAAGTCAAAGGTATGACGTAATTTATCGTAAGTTTGTATAACAGTTCTTCTTTCAAATTTTCTTTTTTGAATATTTTTCTGAAAATAACATAACTTACAAAAAAACATAAAGCCCAGCAAATGCTGTAATAGCGAATATGAATAGAACCCAGACTGAACATTACCGGGTCAACGTTCCAGTTTATTGAAAGTAATCGTATCATTCTATAAATTATTTACATGTTAATACTCATAATTTTATTCTTGAAAAAACGCTTAATGGCAGGCGCTTGCCGAATCTGTCTTCAAGTACAAGCTCGCCAAAAGTTTTTTCTTTTATGTTGTTAAAAACGGAATTTGTAAGCGTATCGGCAACTATTGCCGAAAAACCGTTGGAATACAGATTAAGCAACAAAAAACTGTTTTCAGGTTCAAGTGTTTTGCTGCAATATGCAAGCATTTCAAAAATATTTTCATCAAGTTTCCATTTTTCACCGCCGGCTCCATGTCCGTAAGCGGGCGGGTCGAGAATAATTCCGTTATAACGGTTTTTGCGTTTTGCTTCGCGTTTTATAAATTTCATTGCATCTTCAATTACCCACCGAATATTGTCAAGTTTGCTGATTTGCATGTTTTCGCTTGCCCATGTAACAACCTGTTTCACCGAATCCAGATGCACAACATCGGCGCCGGCAAGTTTTGCTGCTATTGATGCTCCGCCGGTATATGCAAACAAATTCAAAATCCGCGGCTTTTCAATATTAAAATTTTTTACTGTTTTGTAGATATAATCCCAATTCGGAGCCTGTTCGGGAAAAATGCCAACATGTTTGAACGATGTCAATCCAAGCCGCAGTTTGAAATCCAGTTCATTGTTTTTATAATTGACCGTCCATTGTTCCTGCATCGACTTTTTATTTATCCATGTTCCGCAGTCTTCTTTTCCTGATTTTCCGAAACCTGCGCCCTGTTTAAATGTAGAATCAGCCATTTGTGTCCACTCTTCATTTTCAAGCGATTTTGTCCATACGGCTTTTGGTTCGGGGCGGCGTACAGTGAATTTTCCGAAGCGTTCGAGTTTTTCAAAGTCGCCACAGTCAATAAGTTCGTAATCTTTCCATCTTTTATCGGGACTTAAAATCTGCATGTCATAAATCATTTCAGACGTCAAATATACGCCATTTTCTTTAACAAAACAAAAAAAACAAATATATGAAACCGATATTTTAAATTATCATATTGCAATAAATGTTTTTTAAATATTATATGTGCATAAAAAAGACTGACAATCAGCACGAAAATATGCAGTTTATTTTTGAGACACAGGCAAATGCTTTTTAAGCGGCATTTGTTGTTTATTTTTCCTTTCAAAGTTTTATGCAAAATTTTCCTTGTTTTGACTTGAAAATTTCAACACAAATTACAGAAAACAAACCGCTTTTTAAGATGGTTTCATATATTTTCCAATTAAAAATATTCATTTTTTTTGGATATATTAAAAAAGTTTCTACCTTTGCGTTATATTTCTGCCAAAAACTATTATCCGATATTATATTTAAGGCATTATACTTAATATGTTTTGTTTAATAAATAAGTAAAAAGCACGCTTGTTTTATCAGTTATGATAGAAAAACAATGACGAAATATAAAATCAAATTTCAATTCAGGTAATCAATTATGAACAAAATTAAAAAACATAATATGTACGACATTTTAGTATTAAATAAAAAAACAAAGGAAGAACTTTTTGAAATTGCAAAAACGCTGAATGTTAAAAAGTTTCAAACATTAACAAAAGAAGACTTAATTTATCGAATACTGGATGAACAAGCCATTTTGTCGATAACAAATCAAAGCAGTGAAAAACAGGAACACAACAAAAAGCAAACTGACAAAAAAGCAGATGAAAACAACAGTTCCGCCAATCAAAAACAAAATACAAAAACAAAGCGGGAGCGTGTAAAACGTATTGAAACGGAATTTAAAAAAGTAGGATATTCAACACCTCCGAAGAGTGATGAAACCAAAGTTGGAAATTCTGTTGTTCAGGTTGAAATATTTCCTGCGCCGAAAGAAGAAAAATTAAATGAAGAAATACAAAAACATATAACAGAAGATGTAAAGACCATTCAACAGGTTATTAATCAAAAGAAAGTTTCGCGCGGAAGACCTAAAAAAGCAACCGACAACGTTAAGGAACATCAAAGCGCTAACAATGAAAACAGCAAAAACCTTAAAACAAACAACGTTGCCGCTATTGAACAGCCGAAACAGGAAAACAAAGCAGTATCGCAACCGGCGTTAAATGAACAAAAAAACAGCGATGCCGAACAGGTAAATAAAATTAGTGATATTAAGAAAGACGAAAAATATGAATTTGAAGGTATTATCGGAGCTACGGGAGTACTTGAATTAATGCCCGATGGATACGGATTTTTGCGTTCGTCCGATTATAATTATTTAAATTCTCCGGATGACATTTACGTATCGCAGTCACAAATAAAATTATTCGGATTAAAAACGGGAGATACTGTTACCGGAACTATTCGCCCGCCGAAAGAAGGCGAAAAATATTTTCCGTTAATCAAAGTGAACGAAATAAACGGAAGAACTCCTGATTTTATTCGCGACCGTATTCCTTTCGACTTTCTCACGCCGCTTTTTCCGGATGAAAAATTTAATCTTACCGGACACGGATTCAACCGCAATATTTCAGTTCGCATAGTTGATATGTTTGCGCCTATAGGCAAAGGACAGAGAGGACTTATTGTTGCTCAGCCTAAAACAGGCAAAACAATGCTGCTTAAAGACATAGCAAATGCAATAACGGCAAATCATCCCGAAGTTTACATGATTATACTGCTGATAGACGAACGCCCCGAAGAAGTTACGGATATGTCGCGCAGCGTAAATGCCGAAGTTATTGCATCAACGTTTGACGAGCCAGCCGACCGTCATGTAAAAATTGCAAACATAGTTCTTGAAAAAGCAAAACGGCTGGTTGAATGTGGACACGACGTGGTTATTCTTCTTGATTCAATTACACGTCTTGCACGCGCATTCAATACAGTACAGCCGGCGTCCGGCAAAGTGCTGTCGGGAGGAGTAGATGCAAACGCACTGCAAAAGCCAAAACGATTTTTTGGAGCGGCACGCAACATCGAAAACGGAGGTTCGCTCACAATACTTGCAACTGCTCTTACCGAAACAGGCTCGAAAATGGATGAAGTTATTTTTGAAGAATTTAAAGGTACGGGAAACATGGAATTACAACTCGACCGTAAATTGTCGAACAAACGCATATTCCCCGCTGTGGACGTTATACTGTCGAGCACACGCCGCGAAGATTTGCTAATTGACAAAGAAACTCTCGGTCGCATGTGGATACTTCGTAATTATTTGGCAGATATGACATCTGTAGAGGCTATTGAATTTATGAAAACGCGGCTTGAAAAAACATCTTCAAACGAAGAATTTTTGATTACAATGAACGGTAAATAATTGTCAATGTACAATGAAACCGTCATTGCGGGCTTGAACCCGCACTTTCGCTGATTGAAGAGATTCCTGCTTTCGCAGAAATGATGTTTTCTGTTTGTTCGTCATAGCGAACGCAGTGAAGCAAACCAGAAAAAATGAATAATGACAATAAAACAGTGTACAATGTCTGGATTGCTTCACCGCTTCGCGGTTCGCAATGACGGACAAAGCAGGACGAAGCAAACCGGAGTAATGGATAATGAAATGGTTTCGCCTTTTTATTATTAATTATCAGTTCCGACCGATTTAAAGTTCGCTTTCTTTCAGCCGTTCTGCGTTTTCGGCTATCTGCAATTGTTTTATGATTTCCGAAATATCGCCGTTCATAAACGATGGAAGATTATATACGGTATAGTTTATGCGATGGTCGGTAACACGACTTTGAGGATAGTTGTAAGTGCGAATTTTTGCCGAGCGGTCGCCTGTCGAAACCATTGTTTTGCGTTTGCCTGCTATTTCGTCAATATATTTCTGATACTCCATGTTATAAATTCGCGTGCGCAGTTCGGCAAGAGCTTTGGAGTAATTTTTCATTTGCGATTTTTCGTCCTGACACTGTACAACCGTTCCGGTAGGAATATGCGTCAAACGAATTGCCGAATATGTTGTATTTACCGATTGTCCGCCCGGACCTGATGAACAGAATATATCCTTGCGAATATCTTTTTCGTTAAGTTCTATGTCAAATTCTTCGGCTTCGGGCAAAACGGCAACGGACGCCGCCGATGTATGAATTCGTCCCTGCGTTTCGGTTTGCGGTACCCGCTGTACCCGGTGTACTCCCGATTCGTATTTCAAAATTCCATATACTCCCGAGCCTGAAACTTTTGCAACTACTTCTTTAAAACCTCCTGCCGTTCCTTCCGATATGTTTGTGATTTCAATTTTCCATCCTTTTGTTTCAATAAATTTTATGTACATTCTCAACAAATCGCCTGCAAATATTGATGCTTCATTGCCTCCTGTTCCTGCGCGTATTTCAAGTATTGCGTTTCTGTTGTCCTGAGGGTCTTTAGGAATGAGCAGTAGCTTTATTTCTTCTTCGATGGCTGCCCGCTGTATTTCCAGATTTTCTATTTCGGTAACAGCCATTTTGCACATTTCATCATCCTTTTCGATTTTAAGTAATTCTTTGGCAGATTCTATATTTGCAACTGTCAGTTTATATCTTTCAAAAGCGGAAACAACAGGTTCCAGCTCGCGATATTCCCTGTTGAGTTCAATAAATTTTTTCATATCTGCAATAACCACAGGGTCGGCAATTTGCAAACCTGTTTCTTCAAATTTTTGTTTTATCCCTTCCAACTTGAGAATTATTCTGTCTTCGTTCATAAAATCAAGGTAATAATATTATTTTAATAATTTTTTGCAAAGGTAGATGAAATATTCAACATTGACAATTAATAATCGACAGCTGGCAATGGAAATAATAAACGCAGGTATGGATTAAATCGTTGAGTTCAGTCAGGTTTCGGCTACTTTTGCTTATAGTAATTGCAGTTTGCAATCACAAACAAAGAGGGCAAACTGTTACCGTGAAAAATTGTTTTTAAATAATTATCTGTTTATTATTGATAATTCATAATTGATTTGTATCTTTGACGCCAAAATAAAAAACACAGAACAATGAAAAAAATATTTGTAATTTTTATAGCAATATTTTTCGTATTGCAGCAAAGCGCAAAAGCGCAGAACAATACGGCTGTAATTGAAAAAATCGACAGTCTTGTTACTGTTGTAATGAACGACTGGAAAATACCCGGAATGGCGATTGCAATAGTCAAAGACGATGATGTAATATTAAAAAAAGGCTTTGGAACAAAATCGCCCGAAGAATTTCTACCTGTTGACGAAAACACTGTTTTTCAGATAGGCTCAATAACAAAATCATTTACGGCAGCGCTGATTGCAATGCTTGTTGATGAAGGAAAATTAAAATGGAGCGACAAAATTATCGACCACCTTCCCGATTTTAAACTGTATGACACGTTTGCAACAAAATCGATACAGGTACGTGATATTATGACACATCGCAGCGGTTTGCGCGGGCAGGCAGGAACTTATATCCCAAACATGGGTTACTACAGAGATGATATTTACAGTTTGCTGAAATACATAAAACCCGCTGCGGAATTGCGTTCTGCGTACGGATACAATAATATGACCTTTATGATAGCCGAAAAACTGATTGAAAAATATACAAAAAAATCATGGGAAGAAAATATTCGCGAGCGTATCTTTGAACCTCTGGGAATGACAAATTCATCAGTAAACGAAGAAGGATTTTTGAACAGCGCAAATCGAAGCATGTCATGCGAATTTGAATACAGCAACGGAATAAAAAACAAATGGCTTTACGGCGACGACCGCGCCCTGTTTTGGCTTAGCGCTATTGGTCCCGCAGGCTCGGTAAACTCAACTGCAACAGACTTGATAAAATGGTCAAAATTCCATCTCAACAAAGGCAAAGCCGATGGAAAAGAAATAATTTCAGAAAAAAACATCAAATATCTGCACACAGGACAAATAATTACAAGCATGGATTCGGCGCGAATTACGGCTTACGGACATTGCTGGTTTATAGAACAGACAAACCGCTATCGCCTCTATTTTCACACCGGCACAACCTGGGGATTTACAGCGCTTTGCGCCTTTGTTCCCGAAATCAGTTTGGGAATTGTAATTCTTGCAAACTCCGAATCGCCGGGAGCGCCAAGATACGCAATAATGCGCAGCATAACAGACTGGTTTATGTTTGGAAAAACACACAAGGATTATCACGCCGAAATGTTTGCCGAATTTATTAAAGAATCCGAAGAAGACGCAAAAAAGAAAAACGAAAAAAAACCGGATGAATTTATCAAAAGCAGGCAATATGACGAATACGCCGATACATATTACAACGAAATTTTGGGCGATGCCAAAATAAAAATCGAAAACGAAAAAATGTTAATAACAATAGGCAAACAGGGCTGGACAAGCGAACTGAAGCACGTAAACGGAAATAAATTTGAATTTCGCATGCAGGGACATACTTTCCCCCTGCAATTTCTTTTCGACTGCGACCACGTTTCGGGATTTGATATTGATTTCGGATACGAAGAAGATTTCGGACACTGGATAATCGACAATAATTGCGGCGATATAAAAGAAAAAGATGCTGAATAAAAATATAAAATGAATAACAAAAAACCGGTTGAAGAAGTAAACATTTGAGATGAAGAAGTAAACATTCGAGATGAAGAAGTAAAAAATTTAAATAAATTAAATAAATAGAAAACTAATTTAATAATAAAAAAGTAAAAAGAGATGACAACACACAAAGATTGGTTGCCAAAAAACCACGAAGCCCTGTACAATCAGGCAACACAAACAAAAAACTATTTGACCAACACAGCCGTCCGCGTGCGTATAGGCATATCAGCCACTACGCCCATAGGGAAATGGTATGATGAAGAATTTGTGCCGAAATACAATGATTTCGCTGCGGCATTCGCAAACTGGCAAAACCCCGCAGAGCGCACTCCCACCAAAACGCTGAAACTCGCCGAAGCCGAAGAAGCCTTCAAAGAAACGTACCGCAAACTGTACACAGGCGTTTTGAGAGAAAATCCGCTGGTAACCGACGACGACCTCAACAGCATGGGGCTGCCGCTCCACAGCAGCGGCGGCAGAACGCCCTCGCCCGTACCCGACAGCAACCCCGATGCCGACATCGATACATCGCAGATACGGCGCATAAAAATTCATTTCTACGAAGATACCGGAGCGCACAAAAAAGCCAAACCGGCAGGCGTTCACGGCGCCGAAGTGCGCTGGCAGGTGTTCGACACGCAGCAGGAAGTGCATATCGACGACCTCATCAACTCGTCGTTTGATACCAACTCGCCGCTTACCATTGATTTTAACGACAGCCAGCGCGGCAAGTTTTTCTACTTCGCCCTGCGCTGGGAAAATACCCGCGGCGAAAAGGGACCTTTCGGACCAATACTGAACGCAATAATACCGTAAAATAATTAATAATGGGGAACGGGCAGACCGTCATTGCCGGCAGGGGCAAAACATTTTTTGCCCGAACAGCAACGAAGCAATCCGGAGCATACCGTCATTGCGAACTGCGAGCGAAGCGAAGCAGGAAGCAATCCTGAGAATAATAGAGA
>JAISOH010000115.1 GCA_031275825.1 Prevotellaceae bacterium
ATCGTTGCATCTGCAAAAAATTTATCTTACCTTTGATGCTCGCAAAGCACATTAAGACGGTAAATATGAATTTTTTACGACACTCTTTTAAGCGTTCAAAAGAAGTCGTTTGCAATGTGCTATATATCAGCGGTCTACTGTTTGGATAGCGATTGTTTTTCATAAACTTTACAGATGTGAGTAATCTATAAAGATACTGATTTTCAATCTCAATCATCTATCCAAATTTTCCACCATAAATTTATCAACTATTTTGTTGACTTATAAAGACTTATAGCGTTTTATAACGAACTATTGTTAATAAGCATTGAAACTATTTATTATAAATAATTTATAACCGCAAATTAACGAACAAAAAACCGGCTTTTATATACATGCAAGATAAAATTCGGCAAAATGAACAGGTTTTTCTTTTATCTTCTCTTTTTTGTCTTGATACAAACGAGGCAGGCAATCGAAGTGTCATTCCCGTGCAGGCATGAATCTACTGTTTGTTATGAGATTGCGGGTCAAGACCGCAATAAGGCTCTTCCTGTTTTTTTGAAATAATCAAATGCAGAGACAGATTATCACAAACAAATAATTTTAAATTGTAATTTATAATATCTTTATTTTTTGCCAATTTTTATTTGCAGGGAGCAACTGTTTAAGGCTGCATTAATACGAGAAACTGCTGAATCCTATAAATTCGCGCAATACCGATGTCGGCGGGATTTGTTCCATATCTTTTATGTCTGCATGGGTAAAATAACTTATAAATTTCAGCAGACGCAGGGCTTCGGCATATTCGAGTTCGGTAGGAGGAATTTTAAGCAGCAGGGGTTCGACAAAAATTCGCAAAACCGAAAGTTCATAAATCAGCGATGAGTTGAACATTACATCCGCATTTTCCTGATAGGGGAAAATATTTCTGTTTTCGCCGCGTCTGACGCTTTGCCAGCGGCGTATTGTGTCAAGAGCAGACCACGAGCGTGTTTGAGCATCTCTTACTATGCGCCGTATCAGGCGATTGTCGGTTGTGGGAATACGATTGTTGTTGTCAAGGGCGATTGAAGTGAGCGCCGATGCGTAAATTTTGAATTTCCTTTTATTGTCAATATGTTCGGTAAGTTTGGGATTTAATGCGTGAATGCCTTCTATTATCAAAATATCCTTTTCGCCTGCGGTAAGGTTTTCGTTGTCGTAATAGCGCTTGCCCGTATGGAACGAAAATTTGGGAATTAAAACTGTTTTTCCTTCGAGAAGTTTGTTTAACTGTTCGTTAAGTAATTTCAAATCAAGTGCATAAATTGATTCAAAATCATATTCTCCCTTTTCGTCTTTGGGATTAAAATCTCTATCTACAAAGTAGTTATCCAGCGAAATGATTACGGGATTCAATCCTGCAACTTTCAGTTGTATTGCAATTCGTTTTGCGGTAGTAGTTTTGCCGCTTGACGAGGGTCCGGCTATCAGTATTATTTTCACGTCTTTGTGCTGTGAAATCATATCGGCAATTGCGGCGTATTTTTTTTCGTGAAGGGCTTCGTTTACTTTAATAAGTTCTCCGAATTTGTTTTGCCTTATTGCATCGTTGATGCGTCCTGCGCTGTGCGCTCCCAAAATCCTGTTCCATTCTTTGTGTTCCTGAAATATTTCAAACATTTTGTTTTGTATCACAATATTTTCAAGTTTGTCGGGTTCGTCGGCTCGCGGAAACATCAAAAGCAAACCTTTGTAATAACTGAACAGTCCGAAAGTTTTCAGAAATCCGGTTGATGGAAGTAGCGGTCCGTAATAATGGTCGGCATAATCGTTTAAAAAATAGACAGATGTATAAAATCGCGGACGTGTTTTGAGCAGTAAAACTTTTTCGTAAAATCCGTTTGTTTCAAACAGTTTTATTGCATCTTCGGTTGGAATTTTTTTCTTTACTAAAGGAATATCTTCGGCAACCATTTTATGCATATACTGTTCGAGTTTATTTATCTGCGTCATAGTAAGTTCTTCACCGCCGTTGCTGATTTCGCAATATAAACCTTTTGAAACCGAGTGCTGCACAAGCAGGGTATATTCGGGAAATAAGTCTTTTAATGCTTTTTGCAGCAAAAAGGTAAGTGTACGCTGATATATCCGCATTCCGTCCGGATTGGAAATATCAATAAAATCGACTGTTACCGGCGTATAAATTTCGTATGAAAGTTCTTTCAATTCGTTATTTACGTAAGCGCCAAGTATTTGAAAATCAAGTTTTATTTGCTGGTCGCTTGCAACTTCGAGCAATGTTGTTCCGGGTAAATATGTTTTTCGCTGTTGATTGTTTTTGCAAAAAACTTCTATCTCTTTCATAAATTTTACTGCTGTTTAATTATGTTCCTGCAAAGATAAGCAAATATAATGAATGTAATTACCATTTAAAGGTTAATTTTGATAAAATGCTTTTGTGTGGAGTTTTAACAAATATCAGGTTTTTATAAATATTTTCCTAAAATTTTTTCTTTTTGTATCGGTATTTCAGATAACTGCATTTCTAATTTTGAAATTTCCGCTTCTGTTTTTTCTATTTCGGAAACGATTTTTATGCGTATTTGGTTAGTTGCGGATAAAGGCAATAACCACCGTTTAGCGTAGGAACATAATCAACTAAAAAAGTACCATAATGTTCTTGTTTATTTTCACTGTCATACACAAAGATTTGATAACCATCTCTTAAATTTCTTGCCCAAACTAATTCCCAAATTTCAAGATAGTAATTATACCATTTACAACCCTTGCCAAAAAACTTTTCATATTTTAGTTTGTCGTTTTCAACAGCATATCTTAATTTTTCTTCTAATGTTTTTCTCATTGCAGGTATTTTTTTAAGATTCTTTCGATTTCCTCTTCTAAATTATCAATTCTAAATGTTTTTGATTTTTCTTCCAATTCTTCAATTTCGGTTATAACTTGTTTTGCCTGTGTTTTATTAAAAGCAGGTATTTTTATTTTTTCTAAATCTTCTTTATAAACGTGTGGCTGTGCTTGACCGCGCTGTAATTTATAAATGGTTGATTGTAGCGTTTTTAAACAATAATAAATCAGTTTGGTTGAATATTCATTTTCGTTTAACGATTTTATTGTATTGCAATCAGACGCAAAAATTGGAATATCAAAATAATTCACAAAACCGGCATAGGCACCCGAAGCGCTGATTGTTACAATATTTCCTTTTCTATTTGCTTCATTGTGGTAATAAGCAGGCGTTTGCCCTCCTGCAATAACAGGAATATTCCCCTCGCCTGTTTTTGATTTCGTGATTGATTTCCCTTTTTCTACAACAGCAATTTTTGATAAAGATTGAATATTCTCACTGTTCCAAATATCTGAATAGTTGATATTGATTTTTTGTGTCTTTTCGATTTTTAAATCAAAATTAGCAGTTTGAAAATCAATTAAATCTATCAAATTAACATATTCAATATTTTGCTTTAAATCTACATATATATCTAAATCATACTGTCCGTTGAATGCTTTGTAAATATATGTACTTGCTTTTTGAGGATTATCACAATGTTCTGTATCAAACAATTTTGTACATTCTTCAATTTCTTTTCCTTTTATAAAAGAGTGGATTCCCTCTTGTTTTTCGCGTTCAGAAAATTCGTAACCTAAAAATTGTTTTTCTTCTTCTTTGTCGCCTGTTTTTACCAAAACTACTTTTTGCTGATACAACAAAATGAAATATAAAAGTTTTTCCTTTTCAATTTCAATCAATATATTCCAAAAATCTTTTTCGGTTTTTGATTTAATTTTTTTGCGATACTCTTTGTAAATTTCACTATTTTTTACTGTATTGTTCGGCTCTTTTTTCAGTAAGGAAATATAATCGTCAAAAGTCAAATTTCCCCAAATATAATTTACATATTTTGAAACAGGTTTTTCAATAATATTAAAAGGTTTTGTCGGATTATTATCTTGAAAATTAACAAAAAAGTTTTCAATAAATTTTGCAAGTCTAATACTGTCGTTATTATTTCTACGGCGCAAAAACATAATTACGGTTCTAATTTTAGTTGCCATAAAGGTATTTACGCCTAATTCAACAATAGAAATAATCTCGAAATGTTGCAAAAGCAATGCTCGTGTTTTAGCATAAATTCCTGTACTGTTGAGTATCGCGGTAGGCAAAATAATACCCGCTACGCCGCCTTCTTTTAATAATTGCCTGGTACGTTCTACAAATAAAGTTTCAATTTCTCTGCTTTTATCGGTCAGGTAGTTATACAGCGTAAAATCGTTTTGCGCGCCAATATATTCCAAATCGTCTTTACAGTCGTTTACCGAGTAGGGCGGGTTGGAAACGATGACCGAAAATTGAGGCTTTTTGGCATTTTCTTTCAGCAAGCCTGTGTATGATTTTGGCGGCTTTGTTAAACTGTCCAAACCATCGCCGTGAATAATCTGCGCTACGCCGTCGCCATAAAAATAACAGCCTACTTTTGCTACTTTCACAAGGCGATAGTCCTTTTCTATTCCGTAAATGTATGAAGAAGCCCACGAATATGCTTCGCCATCTTTTTGCGACCACACTTTTACTTTCGTTTTGGCATTCGGATAAAAATTTAAAGTATCAATACTGTCAATAATATCTTGATATTCTTCCATAATTTCAGTAATGAAATGCCCGCTTCCTGCTGCATAATCTATTACCGCAGGAAGACTTGGCGTTGGATTATTCAACTCCTGCCGTATCATTGCCGGCAAAGGAAGTGATTTTACAATAAATTTTGCGATTGGAGGCGGCGTAAAATACTGCCCAACTTCCTGTTTCAGACCTGTGGTCAAAAGAAGTTCAAAAAATTCACTCAAATATTTTTGCTTGCGCGGATAACGAATTTGATACTTTTCAATCAGTTGAACGACTTCTTTTAAAACTCGGTGGTTTTGGTCAAAAGTTTCATCATCAAAAACATCTTTAATCGTAAAAAACTTATTAAACTTCAAAAGCCGCTTTTTAGCAATATATATTTGTTCGGGAGTTAAATTTGCAGCAAAATCTTCGTCTTTTATTCCCTCTATTTCTTTTTTCAGAAAATCGTTCAATCCCTCTTTATGCAAATTATGCAATCGTATTTGAAAATCAACAGGGTCTTCGTTTGTTCGCCATTTGAACTCTAACTCGTCATTATCGCCTTTTTGCTCGTCATAAAGTTTTGCGAGAAAAAGATTGAAAATTACGTTAAACGCATTGGGTTTGTCCGAAACCGAATGTTTGCGCAAAATAGTGGCAAAGCCGTGAAATAGTTTTTTGCCCTCGTCTTCGGTAAGTTCTTTTAAATCTGCTTTTGTGAATTTTTCAAGTTGAAAACCATAAGGCGGGTTTTCCCACACGCCTTTGTTATAAGTTTGTTTATTCCATTTCTGATAAAAATCTTTGACGTCGCCGGTGCGGTAGTCGTCTTCGATTTTCACTATTTCGTTACGGAAAATGATTTTATCTTTTTGTAATTCGGAGGCATAAAGCATGATAATATCGGCTTTGTTACTGAATTTAAAATATGTAAACAACTGTCCGCCGTCTTTTTTCATTTGGGCAAGCTCTTTTTCAAATTCCTTGCCGTAAGTTTTACATTCTATCAGCAAATACTCGTCGCCGTTATCGCGGGTGACGCAAATATCCAACCGACCCGAAGTCCCATGTCCGGCAGCCCACGTTTTTTCAAGAATGATATGTTGAGGTTTGTACCCTTTTTCGAGCAAACGATTGACGCATTCCAATACAACAAAGTTTTCAGGCTGCGAGAAGTTTTGGGTAGTTTTGCTGTCGGACTTTATTCTGTCTCCGTAATCGATAAGTCCCTTCTCTATATCAATTTCAATAGCATAATATTCACACAGAGAATATTTCTTGGAATATATTCCCGCTGTATTTTCTTTGGGTGTAAAACCCAATATATCAAACAGTTTTTTAATATAATCTACATTATTCAAAGTAATTTATATTTATTAAATATCGCCGCAAATTTATGCAAAACTTGCAAAAATGGGAAATCTTTTCAAATCACTATTTTTAATTATTTAATAACAAGCGCTTTACAATTTGGTTATTTATCAATTTTAACATTTATCATTAAAATTTCTTCACGATTTATTCATTTTCGAGCAAAGTGGTTACGCTTTGTTTGCCAAGATAAAATGCTTTTGCTTTCACTTGTTTTGAGTTGCAGGCAACCGGCACCGTCCACAGTGCCGATTGCGCTGTTGGCTCGCTGCCATCGATAGTATAGCGAATTTCTGCATTTGGGATGTATGAATTTGCGTGTAATAATCCGTCAACGATTTTTATTCCGGGCTGTGCAATTCTGAAGTTTATTTTCATTTTCGCCAGACGCGGCAATTCTTTTCCTGAAATTTTTGCGTTATATAATTGTTTATCTGTTTCGTATGTCTGTTCTTTATTTGCATACGTCCATTGCGGCTGCGAGTTCCATGCACGTTCTATCAGTCCAAACATTTTCGGAAACATGTTATATTCTATCATTTCAAAACTTCTGATTGTTTCGGCAAAAATCTGTCCTTGTATTCCTTTTATCTGGTTTTTCGCATTTTTTGCCAACGGCAGTTTTGTTTTTGATGCTTTTTCTATATCAATTAAATTACCTCTGAAATCACGGCGGACGGATTTGTAAATATCGTAAGGCGCTATATCGAATGTATTAAATTCATTTACAAATCCTCCCCAATATAAACCGGGTTCGTTTTGATGTTTGCTGTATGACATGTCAAAATATAAATTGGTAACGTTGGACAAGACTACCGGATAACCGTTATTTGCTAATTTATAGGGAATTTCATCGCCATTCCATTCGGGAACGTTATTCCAGCAATAACTTAAAACATTTCTGTTGGCAAAGCGCTTGTTGGCAGTTCCATCGCGGAGCAAAGCAACGTCCTGCCATGCAGCAAGTTGAATTTTCTTTGCATCCAGCATGTCCAAAGCTTGCTGTAAAAAATAATCTTTAAGGTCTCGTATTTCGGTCATTCCCTGCTGTTTCATAAAGTTGAGGCTTACTGATGAACCTTCCCATGCTCCGTGAGGAACTTCGTCGCCTCCCAAATGAAATATTTTCAATTCAACTCCTGCATCCGTGTACATTTTATGAATTTCATCAATCACTTTTTCAATAAATTTATATGCGGATGGCATTGCAACATTCATAACGTTATCGGTAAAACTTTGCGCCGACAGATATTTGGATGTATCGGCAAAATCTGTTAAAAGATATTCTTCGGCTTTTGTTCTGTCGGTTTCAATGTATTTATAATATCGTGCGTTCATTGCTTTGATAGCCGCGCGCGAATGTCCCGGTAAATCCACTTCGGGAATTATTTCGATATGATGTTTTTTTGCATATTTCAATATTTCCATAAAATCGTTTCGGCTGTAGTATCCGTTTGCAAGAGTATTTGTATCCGAAGCGTTCCAGCCCCAGCTGAATGCAGGATACAGGCAGTCGCGTTCGTTGCGGGTATGTCCTCTGCGCGAAGCGATTTGAGTAAGTTCTTCAAGTCCGGGAATTTCAATTCGCCAGCCTTCATCGTCGGTTAAATGCAAATGCAGAACGCTCATTTTATACATCGACAATATGTCAATTAATTTCAAAATATTATTTTTTGTTGTAAAGTTTCGTGAAACATCAAGCATCATTCCGCGATATTCAATGTCGGGATAATCGGATATTTGCATGTTTGAAATTTGAACGGGAGCATTGCCGAGATTTCCTAAAATATTAATCAAAGTCTGGCATCCGTTGAAAACTCCGTGAGCGGAGGTTCCGCTTATTTCTATTGTATTATTGCTGATATTTATTTGATAGTATTCGCTTTTTTCAGCCGGTATTTTTTTCAGTTTTATTGTGGTTTCGCCCTGCTCCGAAACAATGCATCCGAATTGTGATACAAGTTTTTCTTTCAACAAATAGGCTTCATTTGTAAAATCATCGTCGGATTCTATCTTTATGTTTTTGGCAAAAGTTGATTTTCCTTCCGTTTTTTGTATTGACTTGATTGCAGGAAATATATGTGTTTCGTCCAAATCGAACTGTTGGGTAAAAAAGGCATTTTGCTCATATACATAATTTCCGTCAGGATAGGGAAGTTCTCTGGCGTTAGGTCGTGTCCACTGGTACGAATGAGAAAACGGAACAGTTTTTATTTCAATATTTTGCGGTTGCCGTTCTTTGCCGTTTTCATCCGTAAATACAATATATGCTCCCGATGGAGCATTACTTTCCTTTATAATATTTCCGCTGCTTATAATCTTAAAATCAAGTGTTTCGCCTGCCGCTACGGGTTTGTAGTTTTGCGATGGATATATTTTAAAATACGTTGAACTGATATTTTCAACAATCAGTTTAGCGCTGTCGTTTTTTTGCGCTTTCATCGGCATTTGATTGTAATAAATTACCCAATTATCTTTTAATTCGGTTTTTCCCGTATTTTTTATATGAAAAGAATGTTCGTAATATCCGGGTTTCACGCCGTTTTTCCCCATTTCCCAAGTAATTGATATGGGCGCTGATGTTTGTTTGTTGCTGTTGCAACTGAATATCAAGCAGCTTAAAAGCGCTGATAAAATTAGAGATTTTGTTTTCATTATTTTTATTTTATTTATTTGTATTTTAATAATTTACATATATTATCATTTTAAAATCACCGGTTCATTATTTTAGATAAATACCAAATCGGCAAACGCGCCATTGCAAAGCCGGCTACAAAAACAAATGCCAAAATCAGGAAAATATCGCCAATATGAATCTCAACAGGATATGCATCTATAATAAACATGTTTGGCAACTTTATGATTTTGAAATATTGCTGTATAAGGCACAAAATTATTCCGAATATCAATCCTGTTACCGCTCCGCCTATTGCAATCATACATCCTTGATAATAAAATATTTGCTTTATGATTTGATTGTCCGAACCAAGTATTTTCAGCGTGTCGATATCTTTCTTTTTATCTGCAATCAGCATGGATATTAATCCGATTATGTTAAACGAAAAAAGCGTAATAATAAAAACCAGTATTACATATATTGCATATTTTTCGGACGACAGCATTCTGTACAGCGTTTCGTTTTGCTGATAACGGTTTTTTACATCAAAACCGTTTCCGGCAATGGTTTTTATTTTTTCTTGAATTGTGTTGATATTTGCCGTTGAATCGATTTTTATTTCAATCGCCGAAATTTCGCCGTTTGTATAATTTAATATATTTCGGGCAAAATCAATCGGAACAAAAAAATAATTATTGTCAAACGTTTGTTCTATCGAAAAAATTCCTGACGGATATACATCATCAACAGCCATTGCATCAAGCGGATTGGATATATTGACTTTTATTCCGCGTTTGGGAATCCAAACTTTCACAGGAACAAGAAAATTCAGATTAACGCCAAGCGTCTGCGCTACTCCAATACCCATAACTGTTTGAGGCACATCGGAATACCAAAGTTTAAATTCGCCTGCAACAACAAAAGAATGTTCGCTGTTATTGTCTATTCGTTTTCGTGTTATCCCTGATACATTTTCATAATTTTCATCTATACCTTTCATTATGGCAACACTTTGCGCAGTCGGTTTATTCACATAATCATTATCAAGTTTATAACTTGTCAAAACATTTTCTTCTATTACCTGAGAATATTCCAAAACGCCTTTCAAATTTTTTATTTTTTCAAGCATTGACAAGTCTGGTACAAAGGTTTTTCCCTCTATTACCGAAATACGAATATCAGGACTGAATACCGAATATAATTTCTTGGTTAAACTGTCGTAACCATTTGCTACAGACAGTACTACAACAAGAGCAAGAGTTCCTATTGCAACGCCAATAACGCTTATGTATGAAATAACATTTATAATATTATGCGTTTTTTTTGCAAATAAATACCGGCGCGCTATAAAAACAGGAAAATTCATTTGTAATTTTATTTTTTTAACAATAAAACAGCATTTATTTCTTTAATAAACTTTCAATTTTCTCGACATAATCAAGAGAATCGTCAACATTAAAAGCGATTTCAGGAACAATGCGTAATTGATTTTTTACCCGTTTGCCTAATTCCATACGAATATATTTTGCATTATGTGAAATTATTTTCATTACATTTTCGGTTTTTGACGATGGGAAAATACTGACAAAAACCTTTGCAAAACTCAAATCCGGACTTATTTTCACTCCTGTTACCGAAATCATTGCTCCACCGTAAATTCCCATTCCCTGATGCTGGAAAATTTCGCTTAAATCTTTTTGTAATTGCCTTGCAACTTTTTGCTGTCGTGTAGTTTCTGTTTCCATTTTTTTATTTTTATTTACAAAGATAATAAAATTATAATTCATTGCGTCAAATACAATATCTTGATTCGGGATATGCAGACAAAATCAGGAAAAAGTTATACAAAAACGATAATTTACATATAAATAGCGACATTTAACAAAAAATTAATACTTAAATATAAATATTAATCGTCATTTTTATTTATTACATGTATATTAGTTTGTTTTATTAATTTTTAACTAAATTATTGATGCCGTTTTACTAATATTTTTTAACTTTGCCGAACTAAAAAATTATTATGTCGATAAAATTGGGAATAACGGCGCAAAGTGAAATTACTGTTGATATTGGCAATACCGCAATAAATATTGGTTCAGGTAGTTTGCCTGTATTTTCAACGCCATCTCTTGTTGCTCTTATGGAAAATGCAGCAGTAAAATGTCTTGATGGATGTTTTGACAAAACTCTTACTACTGTTGGGATTGCCTTAAATATAGAACATACGAAGGCTTCGGCTGTCGGTGAAAAAATTATTGCAAAAGCAACGCTCGTTAATATCAGTGGCAGAGAACTTTTATTTAATGTTGAAGCATGCGATACTAAGGGAATGATAGGAAAAGGTTTGCACAAACGTTTTGTGATTGATATTGAAAAATTTATGGATAAATTAAAATAAAATGCACAAAATATTATAATTTAATCTCAATATAATAAGCGCATTAATATATTTGCAATTTTTAAAAAAAATTTGAAAATGATAAAATTATTGAAATTACAGTTTAATCCGATTGAAGAAAATACATACCTTGTTTACGATGAAACAGGCGAATGTATTATAATTGATGCAGGTTGCAGCAATGAACGCGAAAATAAAATTTTGCAAAAAGCGATTGCTTATAATAACTTGAAACCCATAAAGTTGATTTGTACTCATGGACACTTTGACCATATAATGGGAAACCGTTTTATATGCGAAACATATAAAATTGAAACGTATGTACATAAAAAGGAACTGGGTAATTTTGAGCGAACAGCAACACAGAGTACTTATTTTGGAATTGATATTGCTTTACCGCCTACGCCCCGTAATTTTTTGGACGATGGCGACGAAGTAAAATTCGGAGTCAGTTCGCTTAAAGTAATTTTTACGCCCGGACACACTTGCGGCGGAATATGCCTGTACAGCGCTGCCGACGAATTATTATTCAGCGGCGATACGCTCTTTGCAGGCAGCATAGGACGAACCGATTTACCCGGTGGCGATTATGACATGCTGATAAACAGCCTTAAAAAACTTATGCTGCTACCCGAAAATACTAATGTGTTTTGCGGTCATGGACCAAAAACCACGATAGGTTACGAAAAACTGACAAACCCGTTTATTACCGAAATGCAATAATATTTATCAATATTTTACTCTTTTAATTTCAAATAACATTTTGATAATTATGAATAAAACTCTTGCTCCTTTAACGTTTTTCATTTTTGTTTTGTTGATATTAACCGTTTACATTAATCTTAAAAATGACAAAAAAAATATTTCTGCTGCAACGCCGTTCATAAATGGCAATAGCAAAGAACAAAGCAATCCGGAAAATATTAATTCGTATACTATAAAAGTTATACACGCTCCCGAATCGGCATCTTTTGCCGGTGAAGAACTCCCTCTCTCATATTTTGATGTGCGTGAATCTTTTGAGCGCGAATTAAATCAAATAACATACAGTCATAGTTTAACACTATTGACAATCAGATTGTCAGGACGTTATTTCGGAATAATTGACTCAATACTGAAAAAGCATGAACTGCCTGATGATTTTAAATATCTGTGTGTTGCTGAAAGTAATTTGCAAAATGCAGTATCTCCGGCAAAGGCTACAGGATTTTGGCAATTTTTGTCCGATGTCGGAGAATATTACGGACTTGAAATAAACGATGAGGTTGACGAAAGATACAACCTTGAAAAATCGACTGTTGCCGCATGCAAATATCTTAAAGACGCATACCGGAAATATAATAACTGGACGCTTGCTGCCGCTTCGTATAATATGGGAATGACAAATCTCAATAAAACTATTGAAAATCAGCAAATGTATAATTATTACGATCTGATGCTGAACACTGAAACTATTCGATACGTTTATAGAATCGCAGCATATAAAACCGTATTTGCCGGTCCTGAATTGTATGGATTTTATATATCTGAAAATGAAAAATTTAAGCCGTTCAAATATAGCGAAATTACTGTAAATTACCCAATAGATAATATTGCAGATTTTGCAAAAAAACATAATACAGATTATAAAATAATTAAAATTTTGAATCCATGGTTACGCAAAAATAAGCTTACAAATAAGGCAAAAAAATCATATAAAATAAAAATTCCATCAGAAAACTTTAGAATTGTTGAATAAATTGTTAATTAATAGCTGTTTAATTGCTATTATTTAAATATAAAATTTAAGTAAATCAAAAAAAATAATAAAAACATCAAATTTTTTACATGAAACATCAAATTTTACTCTCGTTTTTTATATTTTGGGCTTTAACAGGCTGTAAAAATACTGTGGAAGATAAAATAAAACAGGCTGTTTTTGCTCAAATAGATATATATCCAAAATCAACATTACAAGATATTTATAAGAATTTTTATCAGGATTATTTTGGAACAGAACACGCTATTCCCAATAGAAAGGCTGTTGAAGATTATTTAGTGCGTGAATTGTCTGAAATGCACGAAGTTAATTATGATACAATTATTGAAACGACAGGTTGGAGGCATAATTTTGTGCGGATTCCTTTGTCGCTGGTGAAAAACGGGAAAATTCCGGCAGATGAATTATTACGGGCTTTTGTTGAAAGCGCGTCAAAAATTGACAAATTCACTGCCGGCAATTGGATTAAAGAATGGAATGAAATTGTAAAAATAATCGAAAAAATGCACCTTGATATTGCAAATTTTGATAACGACAAAGCGAAAATAGCAGAATTGTTGAAGCAAAACCCGAAAGCCGCATTGCATCACAGCCAAATTTTTAATAACGCATACCAGCCTCATTACAGGATTGTAGAAAAAACAATTTATAAAAGCCGGTTGGAAAAATTTATAAAATAATACGACTATTATTTTGGATGTGAGAGAAATGACATGTATTTATTTTCCGATTTTCTTAATAACTCGCTTTTTATTTTTAATTTTTCATCAAACAGTTGTTTTTTTATTTCTACCCTGTTTTTATTAATTATTTTGTTCCAAATTCCCGTTATTTTTCCGTTATACATTATTACAGGATGGAATATTCCGTTTTTTGTAAATGCTTGGGCTTGATATTGCCTGTCTATTACCGAATCTCTATTTTTATAACTGATAATGTATTCGTCGAATGCGGGTAACAAGCATGCACATTCCTCGAAATCAGATTTTAATTTAACCGATTTATGTATAAACAAAATTGATGTTGATGTCTTTTCTTTAATTAAATCACTGTCAATCAAATTAATTGCCAATTTGCTGTCGACAATCGATAACCCTGACCACCAATTGAAATCATGCAAACATGCAGGCGAATGACTTTTGAAATATTTTGTTGCCAACTTAACAAGCGCTTCATCTTTATTTAATTTTTTTGTTGCCTTAATTCTCTCGTCTATAAGTGCGTATGTTTGTTGCTTTTCTTTATCTGCACCGCTGCAAACAATTCCTTCAGCTTCGGCTCGATACATAAAATGAACCATTCTCGCCGCATTGATTTTTATTCCCGATTTATTCAGATTATCAGCTATTTCGCATCTTGTAAGATGATTGTTGCCTTCAAGCATTTTTGCTATGAGATTATTTGTTTGTGAAAACAGTTTTTCGGTTATTTCCAAATATTTATCGCGCGATGCGCTTGCTGCTTTTATTTTTTCTTTGCACAAATCAAGCATCCAGCGAATATCTTCGGCTGCAACAAGATGCCATGTCGGACGCATGACATGCGTTCTTAAAATTTCGCCTTTTCGCAACGCTGTTTCCACATCGCTTATCGTAGCCGATTTAAGCCTGACGCCGATTGCCCATTTGCACATGTTATAATCCTGCGCTTGAATTGCTCCCATCCACGAAACAACATCTTTGGCATTTTCAAATGCCGGTTTAACTAATTGCTGGCTGATTGTACGTATTGTATGTATCATAAAATAAGTATTATAAATGTTCTGTAAATACAAAACAGTCTTTTTCAAAATCGCTGACGTCAACTGCTCTGTCAAAAAATCCGTAAACGCTTGAACCCGAACCCGACATTGATGCGTAAACTGCTCCGCATGAATAAAATTTTTCTTTTAACGCTTTTATTTGAGGAAATATTTTAAATATAACATCCTCAAAATCATTTTTTAACAGATATTTCCATTTTTCAACAGGCAACGATATAATTTCGGAAATCCTGATTTCTGGCTTTTGCGGTTTTATGGCTGTATATGCATCTGCCGTATTTACAAATATATTCGGTTTTGCCAGCACAAAATAATATCCGCTTAAATCAACATCTATATCACTCATAATTTCTCCCCGTCCGCTTGCCTGCTGAGGTTTGTTTTTAATGAAAAATGCGCAGTCGCTGCCAAGTTCGGCTGCGTAGTGCATCAATTTTTCATCGCCAATGTTCAGGCAAAACATTAAATTCAAAACGGACAGAACCTTGGCGGCATCCGACGAGCCTCCGCCCAATCCTGCTCCAAAAGGAATATTTTTATGAAGAAAAATATCAACTTCGGGCAAGGAAAAATATTTTTTTATCAGATTTAATGCCTTTATACACAAATTATTATTTGTATTGCTATTTATTATTATCCCCGAATTGAAAAGCGCGGATTCATTATTTTGCGATTTCACAATTTCGAGAATATCGCATAAATTTATCGGGTAAAAAACCGTTTCGATATTATGAAAGCCATCGCTGCGTTTTTCAATAACATTAAGCCCCAGATTTATTTTTGCATTTGGAAAAACAACCATATTCTTTATAAAAATCAATAATTTTCACAAAGATGCAAAAAAAATCAAAAACTTCGCATTTTTATACTTTTTTCAGCATGAATTTGCGAGTTGTTATTCCGGATTGTTTAAGGCAAATGCTTTCGAAATAATAAAAAAATGTTCTTTTGAAAAGAAGAAAACTGCGAAGTTCGGAAATTTTTGCAGACAGAAATATAAAATGTTTTCTCAACACTTTGCTGTGTTTTATTCTATATTGCATAACTTCCTGATTTTATATATTAATTATGTTTGTGATTTATTAACAAACTGTTTATACGTTTATTAGCGTGTAGTTGGCACAAAGTTTTTTGCTGTGAAACCCTAACGTAAAATATGCGCAGCAAACCTTGCGTATAATGTAATTTTTTGAATATTCTGTTTAGTAACATTCCATCCTTACAGGTTGTACTGCATTGACAATCAAAATATTCTTACTGTTATTTTCTTATTTTACCGTTTCCGTTACATGTCCGGCAGGTAATTTGCCGCAATAATTCATATTTTCCTTTTCCGCTACACAGGTCGCACAACTGTTTTATTCCGTTTATTTCAGACAGATAACCTTTTCCGTTACAGTCAGGACAAATATTACAGGAATACGTAGAATATTTACCTTCTCCGTTACAGTTTGGACATATTGTATATTCGGCATCCTGATTGTTATTTATTAACGCTCCCATTGATTAATTTTGATTTAATTGTTGTAAATGTTATTAAAATGTTAAAATTGCACTGATAAAAATCTGTTTTTTTGATGTGTGCACAAAAACCATGCAGAAAATTCAATTTCAAATGCTACTTGAAGTTCCGTATTACCGTATTGGCAGAATTAAACTAAAGATCTACACGGAATAGCATGATTATCATTGCTTTATTACTGCTGTTTCAAAATTATACATATTATGCGGAACACAAATAAAAGCCAAATGCTTTTCAATGTTTTGATGTACGTATCATTTCCTTTTTTATCAGATACTACAAAATTTCCATTTTCACATGCAAAATTATAACATTTTTTCTAAATAAACAAAAAAATATTTTATTTTTTTGTTTTAAATTAAATTTGTTACGTTTTGCTTCGGCGATTTACTGCACGTTAATTTACCATTGCCAACCCGCCTGTTTCCCTGTTTTTATATGCTGTTTTAAACAGAATGGACTGTAATAAAACAATCCGGAAAATTTGCGAATTTTGAAAATAATTCTAAAACACGGAATAAAAAATTAACAAAAACAATGTTTATATTGTAACCCGTTTTGTTTTATGAAATTTTGGAATAATTTATCCGGAAAATTATGCGTAAAAATTTAATTTTAATGATGTTAATCTTTTTGTCCTTTTTGTTTTTCCTCATATTTCCGAATAGTTTTTTCAGCATTCCCGATTGCACGGCTGTGTCTGAAAAACATGTAAAAACATGCAATTGAAACAATTATTATTGCAATGCCTGCCAAGTGATTAAGCAAACTGTAATTGCAGATAAAAATTGTTATTCCCGCAGCAAATATGACAAGACTCCATATATTCATATTTGATTTTAATAATATTTCCTGTTTGTGATATAATTTTTCCTGAAGTTTTTTTATTTTTTGTTTCCAAAAAGGGTCGGTATCTCCGCAATGTTGGCATTTAACAGCATCGAAAGCAAGTTTTTTTCCGCAGGTTTTGCATTTATATATTTCCATATATCACTTATTTTGACCTAATTGTGTCTTGTTGATTTCTTGTTTAATAATTTTCAAATTTTGTTTTATTTAATGTAAATGCCAATTTTCACTGATTCCATAAAATTTGTATTTAAAAACATAAACATAAAAAAAGCGCGGACAAATTCTAATTATCCGTATCTTGAGGTTCTGGACTACCTATAACTGCCAAATAAAAATGAATAATGCCCACGCCGGAAACAGCGTGAGCGATTAGCATTATTCTTGACAGTTTGTTGAAATTGTCCAGATTTCAAGATACTTTGAATACAAGCTAAACGCTTTTTTCAATAATCTTTACAATGTAAATATTACTGACTGTTTGACAAAATTTGCAAGCAGGCAAATATTTTCATTTATCGCTTATCGGCGCAAAGTTATAACAGTTTTTTAAAAAAACAAAATATTTATTGATAAACAAATCAGGATTTAAAATTTGCTGAATTAATAAAAACCCTAATAAATACACGTTGCAATATTATTTTTACCTTTGCAAAAATTATATAAACATGGAAGATAAGGATAATAATCAATCAAACAGTAAAATAAATGCCATTTTTAATGTATTTAAATCCAAACCCAATCAAAATTTTAATTACAGGCAGGTAGCGCGAGCTGTTGGCGCCGAATCGGATGAAGAGCGCAGGCGAGTGCTGGAAATTTTAAAGGAACTCACTCAGCAAAAAATGCTTAGACGCGCAAGTCAGGGAAAATTCAGGATGAATGTTCAAAAACAAAAGCAGCAGCGTCGCATAAAACGAGTAATTACCGGATGCGTTGACATGACGGCTAACGGTTATGCTTTTATTATTTCCGATGAAACTGAAAAAGATGTTTTTGTTTCGCAGCACAACCTTAATCATGCCCTGCACAACGATATGGTAAAGATAAACATATATAATACAAAAAGAACTAATCGTTTTGAAGGCGAAGTTATTGAGATTGTCGAACGTTCAAAGCAAAATTTTGTGGGAAAGGTAGAAATATCGGGTAAAAACGGATTTTTGATTCCTGACAGTCGCCAAATGCCTCACGAAATTTTTATTCCTGCCGATAAATTAAACAATGCCGAAAACGGGCAAAAAGTTGTAGGCAGAATTACCGACTGGGCAAAAAACATGCGCAGTCCTATCGGCGAAATTGTTGATGTAATAGGCAACCCCGGCGAAAACGATACCGAAATGCATGCAATTCTTGCCGAATATGATTTGCCTTACAATTTTCCTGCAAAACTTGATAAAATTGCCGCGCAGATAAACGAAACCATTACGGATGCAGATTATGCCGAAAGGCGCGATTTCAGAGGAATTACAACATTTACAATCGACCCTGACGATGCAAAAGATTTTGATGATGCTTTGTCGCTTCGCATAATGAACAACGGAAAATATGAAATCGGCGTTCATATTGCAGATGTTACTCATTATGTTTTGCCCGATACGCCGATAGACAAAGAAGCAGCCGAACGCGCAACATCAATTTATTTGGTTGACAGAACAATACCAATGCTGCCCGAACGGTTGTCGAATTTTATCTGTTCGCTGCGTCCTAACGAAGAAAAACTTTGCTTTTCAGCTGTCTTTCAAATGGACGAAAAAGCAAACATAACGAGCGAATGGTTTGGTCGTACGGTGATATATTCAAATCGCCGTTTTACTTACGACGAAGCACAACAAATAATAGAAAGCAAACAGGGCGATTTGAGCAGTGAAATTCTAATTCTTGATAAACTCGCAAAAATACTGCGCGCAAAACGATTTAAGGCAGGCGCAATGAATTTTGAACGCTCCGAACCCAAATTTATTCTTGACAAAAAAGGAAAACCTTTAAATTTATATTTCAAAGAAAGTAAAGATTCAAATAATCTTATAGAAGAATTTATGCTGCTTGCCAATTGCAAGGTTGCGCAGTACATAGGGAAAACGGAAAAAAACAAAAAGCCGAAAACCTTTGTTTATCGCGTACACGATACTCCCGACGAAACAAAATTCAACAAACTCAAAGAATTTGTAAAACGTTTCGGATATGATGTTAAACCCGCATCGGAAAAAGATATTTCGCGCGAATTGAACAGGCTGATGAAAGACGTGAAAGACAAACCCGAGGCAAATCTTGTTGAAACGCTTGCTCTGCGTTCAATGGCAAAGGCAACATATTCGACCGACAATATCGGGCATTACGGACTGGCTTTTCCGTTTTATACGCATTTCACATCGCCAATTCGCCGTTATCCCGACATGATGGTTCATCGACTTTTGGCTCAATATATTGCAAATGCAAAAAGCGCCGAAAAAAATTATTACAACGAAATGTGCAAACATTCGTCAATGATGGAACAGCGAGCCACAGACGCCGAACGCGCTTCGATAAAATATAAAATGGTTGAATTTATGCAGGATAAAACAGGCTGCCGATACGAAGGAATTATAACAGGAGTAACCGAATGGGGAATTTATGTTGAAATTTGCGAAAACAAAATTGAAGGAATGGTTTCGATACGGGGAATGAACGACGATTATTATTGTTTTGATGAAGAAAATTATTGTGTTACAGGCAGAATGCACAACAAAAAATATACGCTTGGCGACAAGGTCTGCATAAAAGTTATTCGCAGCGACCTTGAACGCAAACAAATTGATTTTATGATGATTGCGGAAGAATAAATTTTGTAGTAATTTGCAGATATATCGTATTTACATGAATTTTTATTGATAAAATTGTATTTGTTTCTGATTAAATTTATTTTGTTAAACACTGGCTAAATGCATTTTTTTGATTCTAAACTTGTTGGCGATTTGATACAACGAATTAATGACCATGAAAGAATAGAATCATTTTTGACGCGTACCGTTCTTAATTCTTTGTTTTCTGTTTTAACGATTTTTGTTTTTGGAATCATATTATTTCTGTATAATGTAAAAATATTTGCAATAATGCTTGTTGGCAGCGTGTTGTATGTAATATGGATATCGTTGTTTATGAAAAAGCGCGCCGAACTTGACCATAAAAATTTTGCTGTTATGGCGACTTACGAAAGTGATATTATAGAATTGATACAAGGCATGCAGGAAATAAAACTTACTGGAAGCGAACAGCAAAAACGCTGGCGTTGGGAAAGCGTGCAGGCAAATATATTCAGAATAAAATTGCAATCGTTATCTTTGGAACAATGGCAACATGTTGGCAGTGTATTTATAAACGAAACAAAAAATATTCTTATAACAATCCTGTCGGCAGCATCTGTAATAAATGGCGATATTACGCTGGGTTCTGTTGAAATAAACCTTACAAACGCAGAAATAGTACTGGCTACGATTCTTCGCGCCGGGCTGCCTCTGCATCAAGGCATGCTCAACATATTCGACAAAGCCGAAAACGCCTTTGTGTCGGCATACAGAAAATACGACAGAGACAACAGTTTTAAAGTAAAAATAGAATATATTTCATCGCCCAGCCTTGATAATAAAACGCTTATAATATCCGACCCAATGCTTGCTACCGGCGCTTCGATGCATTTGGTATATCGCTCGTTAATAGAAAACGGTATACCTGAACATACACATATTGTTTCGATAATAGCAAGCAAGGAAGG
>JAISOH010000120.1 GCA_031275825.1 Prevotellaceae bacterium
GTTTTACCGTTCTTAATCAAATCATTACTGTGGCAATGCGGACATTGAATTTCTATTGTATGAATCATTACTTACTATTTTTTGCAAAGATACAAAATAATCCTGATAATTTAAGACACTATTGCCCGCCAAGCGTGATAGATAATTACGAAAAATGGTTTCAGATTAGCTTTGGACATGTTCCATGGAACGCAGGCTATCAACAGAAAGAGTTGCACAGCTCGCGTGGAAAACTTCAGTTTGTTGAACTTGATTGCATGGAAGGACAGGACTACATGTTTATAACCGTAAAGGAAAACATGAACATTGGATTTGACAACTCAAGCGATTATACGACAGTTGAAATTCGCCGTCCGGACAATCCTAAAACGGTGCAGCTGTTTATGAAATCTTTCTTCGGAGTTGGATTTGAAACAATTATGCCCGAGTATTTTTGCGGATTCAAATTTACAACCGAAGAAGAACAGGAAACGCAGGAATAAAAATCTTAAAGTGAAATTTATAAAACAAGGAGATAAATTATGATATTTGGCAATATTCTCTGGCCCGAAGGTAAGGTAAATCCTTCAGGCATAAAATCAATAGCATACTATATTCCAAAATCGGATATAGTGTTGTTTCCAACCATAAAAAACGAAGATGCGACAACAGTTGCCGAATCGGTAAACTATAACGGCAGTTTCGTTTTAAAGGAAGGCAAACACTTTTTCAGCCTCTACTCAACGCAGGGCAAAGGTTCATATACTTCGGAAGCAACTGGCGAAAAAGACTGCAAACTGTTTACAAACAAGGTTACGCTCTCGTATCCGGACATTACCGACGAGGGACGCAACATGATGAAGGGATTTGTAAATGCAAACATTCTGCTGGTAATTCCATTGCCGCAAAAACGGTTTGTCGTTCTGGGAAGCGAAGATTACGATGTTGATACGGCAATAACGGGAACAACAGGCGATGCTCCCGGCTCGGCAAAAGGTTTGACGATTGAAGTTTCGGCTCCCGACATAACTCCGTTTCCGCTGTATAAAGGCGACCTTGTGCTTGAAGATGGTACGCTCGACTGTTTAACAGGCATATTTACGCCTGAAGATGAAGATGATACTTAAAAGTAATTTTTTATGGAAGACATAAAAAAATGGATTGAAAGCGAAACGCCTGACTATCTTGCAGGCGTAGCGCTTTTTTCAAAGTATAACAAAAACAGAGCAATAGCGCAGTGGCTTGGTCGTGTCGGCGAAAAACGGGGAATGAGTAAACTTCGTTATGAATTTACAAAACTTGTAAAAACAAAATCAATTCATAAACCCGAATTGAAAATTAACAAAGTTAAAAGTCAAACCTCGACAAAAAATAATAAACAGGCGGAGTTAAAACCCGAACGCATAATTATTGACGTTGAAGGCAGAATAAAACGTGAAGATTTGCCCGAACAGATTCAAAAACTGTACGATGAAAATGTCGAAAAATACAAAATAATGCGAGGCGCACATGCGGATATGAAAGCGGAAAAAAACAAAAATCAGCGTAAAAAATTACGAATGCAGATAGCCGAACAGGATGATATAATTTCCAAAAACTGGGAAATAATAGATGAATGGGTACTAACTCAGTCCCTGCCGCCGGACAGCGAAAACGACGATGACAATACAGCCGGCGATGGCAGCGGAAGATTAACGCCGCAACAGGTAAACACGTTCAGAACATATATATCGCGTACGGTTGCAGAACCGGATAAAATTGACGACAGCAAACGCAGTAAAACGCAGGAACGCATTACGGCGCTGCTCAATGACGGTCAATCGTTTGATGAAGAAACAACAGAAAAATTAAAATCGCTTGGATTTAACACCGAATCAAATATTCCTGCGCAAAACCGATGCGTGGACAATACTTAATTCGTTACTTGGTAAGGTTGACAGAGCAGATAAACTTACTGTCTGCTCTTTTGCTGTGGCTGAAGCCTTTGCGCGCAAACTGCAGCGCGAACGCAGCAAAATCGAGCATCTTACCCTCCTGATTGATTTTACCGTTGCGCAGAGGCACAGACACAATCTTCTGTTTTTGGAACATGTTGCAAATGAAATATATCTGTGCAATACTCATGCAAAACTCGTACTGCTCGAAAGTGAAAAATATTCGGGCGTTGCCGTAATGAGCGCCAACGCCACAATGAATCTGCGCTACGAATGCGGTTTTATATCAACCGATATAAATCATGTCCAAACAATAAAAACAGAACTTGAAGAAATGAAGAAAAATGCAGTCAAACATTGAACTTGCGGAAGAATACGCATCGCTGTTTTTTACAGTGGAAGAAATTGCAGTGATACTGAATATCAACGCACCGGAATTGCGCAGAGAAATCAAAGCAAACAGGACGGATCTTGCAAAAGCGTATTACCGCGGCAAACTCAAAACTCAAATAAAATTAAGAAAACAGACACTTGAATTCGCCCGAAAGGGCTCGCCGCAGGCAGAAGCGGCAATGACTGATTTTCTTAAAAAACAAAACCTGTCCGAAAATGCCTGAAACAAAGAATATTGTAGATAAAATGAATGAACTGCTGTTCGATTCGGTTACTGAAAGCGTAGGCGAACACGAACAGCAAATGATTGTCAGATACAGAGATGCATACACATACTGGCTTGAAAACCCTTTGTCGTCCGATTCCGAAATCAGAGATTATTTAATGTCGAATTATAAAATATCAAAATCACAGTCGTACAGGGATATTATTAACATAAAGCTGTTGCTTGGCAATGTTCGCGAAGCAGGTAAGGAATGGCACAGGCACAGAGTAAACTTTTTGCTCGAAAAAGCAGCAAAAATGGCGCTTGAAGGACAGACAAAAGAAGCAACCGCAATATCAAAAGTAGCAATGGCTTTAATCAAAAACAACAAACTCAATATTGACGAAGGCGAGGAACTGCCGTATGACGAAATTGTTCCGCCGGCATTTGAGCCTGTTTCCGACCCGGCTGCAATCGGATTGAAACCGGTTGAAGATTTACGCGAAAAAATAACAAAACTGAAAGAAAAATATACAGGCGAAATAGAAATAACCGATATTCAATATGAAGATATAAATGAACGGGAAACAGCTGTACTTTAACGATGCTCAACTTGAAGCCATGTTTACAGGCGCAAATACCGAAGTGATTGTCGCCGGGCGCAGGTTCGGCAAATCGCACGGAATAATGGCGCCGCGCATCCTGCGAAATATTCATGCAATGCCGCGCAGTGCAGGAGCATTTGTAGCGGCAACATTTCAGCAGGCGCTTACAAGAACTTTGCCGGCAACTTTTGCCGCACTGCGCGAAATGGGATGGATTCGTGATGTTCATTATGTTGTAGGACACCGTCCACCCAAAAAACTCGGATTTGCCGAACCGATAATAAAACCGGTGCGGTATGATTACGTTATAAGCTGGTATAATGGAAGCATACAGCATATAATTTCGCAGGATGTTGCCGGCTCATCCAACTCATTGACGCTCGATTATATTTTTATTGATGAAGCAAAATTCATCAATCACGAAAAACTCAAAGATGAAACCCTGCCTGCAAACGGAGCAATACTGAAATATTTCGGCAACTGTCCGTATCATCACGGACTGCTTGTGCTGTCGGATATGCCGACAACAAAAAAAGGCTCGTGGTTTTTCCGTTACCGCGAACTTATGGACATCGAACTTATAGAAACCATTCAGGCTTTGGTTTACGAAATATGGAAACTTCAACAAAAATCCGAAACTGAATATTACAGTAACTTAATCAGTGAATATAAAAAAACGCTTGCCGGATTTCGCTCAATAGCAATATATTATCGCGAATGGTCAAGCATAGAAAACATACAGATACTTGGCGAAAAATACATACGGCAAATGAAACGCGACTTGTCGCCGCTCGTGTTTCAAACTTCAATACTTTGCCGCAGAATAACCCGCCTGCTTGATGGTTTTTATCCGGCGCTGTCCGAAGATATACACACATATACGGCATTTAACAATGAATATCTGCAAAGCCTCGGATACGATTTTTCAAAGACAGACAAACCCGACTGCCGGCAGGATGGAGATATGGATGCAAACAAACCGGTTTGCGTGGCATTTGATTACAACGCCAACATTAACTGGCTTGTAACAGCGCAGCAGCAGGGAAACAAAATGAAAGTAATCAAATCGTTTTATGTTAAGTATGAACGCAAACTGCGTGAACTTGTAGATGATTTTTGCAGTTACTATAAATATCATCGAACACGTGAAGTTATTTATTATTATGACAATACGGCGCTGGGCAGCAATTATGCAGTCAGCAATGAAGATTTTGCATCCGTTATCTGTTCGCAGTTTGTTAAAAATGATTGGCGTATAACACGAATGCACACAGGCAATCCGTTAAAGCATCGGGAAAAATATATCATGATTGACCAGGCGTTGAAAGGTCAGAAGTATTTGTTTCCGCAGTTCAACAAAAACAATAATGAAGCGTTGTTAATGGCAATGGGACATACCGAAGTTGTTGTCAACAGTAGCGGTTTTTCAAAAAACAAATCGGGAGAGAAATTAGCGGAAAGCGAAGAAGACAGACTTGAATACCGTACGGATGGAACGGATGCTTTTGACACTTTATTTATCGGCATGAATTTATTCCCCTGCAAATCAGCAGGCTCGTTCATGGAAGCGACAATTAATTAGATTTGATATGGGAATTTGTTTTTGAACGGAGCAAGCCCCCGCAATCCACAAAAATTTTAATTTTTAACGGCGTAAAATTAATTTTGCAAAACCGTATCTTTTAATTGCATATATCGTAATTATTTTTTTCGATGTAATTACAAAAATCCACAGGGCGAAGCAGGGGTCTTCTGTCAGAAAAATGGGAATATTTTCCCATTTTATTTTTTTAATTAACTTATAATAAACATATTACATTTTTTTTCGTGGGACAGTTCTCAGATTCTAATAGATTTTTTGTAATTATATTGATTATTAATACAATGCAAAAGGAAACGGAACTTTTTGGGTTTTGCGCCGCGCAAAAGCGGTATTCCGCAGTTCGCAAAATTTTGCGATTTTTTTTGCAAAAAAATTACGTGATGTTCACGTAACCGCTCCATGCTCTTGCGAGCCTTTTTATTTAATTTTTGTTCACCTGCCTGAAACAAAAAATATTTTTACAATTATAATGTAATTACATCTTTTACTGATGTTATGATGATGTAATTACATTTTTCTAATGCGAGTGTTTTTGTAATTACATTTTTTGTTATTTTTGTGAAAAATTTTTAAATATGGAACTGCAAATTATTCAGAACAAAATTTATGAAATACGCGGAGAACGTGTAATGTTAGATTTTGATTTATCTCAATTGTATGAGGTTGAAACCAAACGATTGAAAGAATCTGTTAGAAGAAATATTAATCGTTTTCCTCCGGATTTCATGTTTGAATTAACAAAAACAGAGTATAAAGCGCTGTTAAACAATTTGAGGACGCAAATTGCGTCCTCAAACAGCAGAGGCGGCATTCGTTACATGCCTTTTGCATTCACCGAACAGGGTATTGGCATGCTTGCAAGTGTATTGAACAGCGCAAAAGCAATAGAAATGAATATTGCGATAATACGGGCATTTGTTATTTTACGTAAATATGCTCTCGGATATGCCGAACTGAATAAAAAAATAGAAGAATTTATGATAGAAACCAACTTGCAGTTTAACGAAATATATCAAGCCCTGACTGAACTTGCCGAAAGAAAACAATTATCTGAAAAAACAACAAAACCAATCGGCTATCATGCTTTGAAATTATAATGTAATTACATCTTTTACTGATGTTATGATGATGTAATTACATTTTTCTATTGCGAGTATTTCTGTAATTACATTTTTTATATGGTAGCGATTACGCTGATATTTAATATATTTTGATTTATAATTTTCGGGAGTATATTTTTTTCCCTTTTATCCTTACCGCTTTTTTGTCGCCGTTATCCGTTTTTCTGAAACAAAGGTATGTTCGGAGTTTTTACGAAAGTAAAGGTCAAGCCGTAAAAAATTTTAAGAAAATCTCCACACTCCGCAATTTATAAGGAATTACCGTATTGGCTTCGGTAGTATTTTTTTAAATTTTTTTACCGGTTTTCAAAAAATATCATTTCGCAATTTATAAGGTATTTAATGTGTTTGCTCATGTTATATTTTTTTAAAAACCTTGACTTTCTAAACTCCTGCCTTTTTACGGTTTCAGAAAAATCGGCTAACGGCGAAAGCGGTAAGGGCATAAAAAAAAGGTCAAAAAATATGAAAATTATAAATAAAAATAAAGAAAAATCAACTTCGGCTCAACAGACGGACATAAATAATAAAAGTCCTCCGGATTAAAGAAATAAAAAGAAGCGATGAATAAATAAAATAAAAACTTAAACTTTGAAATTAACAAACAACTTATTATTAATATATTAATTTTTTTTATTATGAATACAAAAGAAAACAAAGGTACTAATATACCAACAGCGCAAAGCGCACAGGAAAATGTTACGGCAGTAGCAAAAACAGCGGCAAAGGTTGAAACTAAAAAATCAATTACGGATTTGCAGAAAGAACTTGAGGAACGTCTGAAAGAACTTAACTATAAAAAGAAACTTGCAGACCACCGCGAAATTTTTATCGGAACGGACAGAAATTTGCAGGAGTTCCAAAAAGAACTGAAAGAACAGGAAAAAGCGGGAACGTTTGAAACGCAAACGGCGCGGATTACGTTCAAAGGCAAAAGCAAAGACGGTTACAGGGAAGATGAAATTTTTGCGATTTCCAATGTTTCGTTAATCGTGAAATTCATTGAGTTTTTACGTCAGGAAATCAAAACTAAAATTAATGAAATTGAAACCGAATTGATTTTTTAACAATGAAACAGGCGTGGTATTTCACGCCACGCCTGTTTTTGATTAAAATTTTATAATTACGAAAAAACAAAGATATGAAAAATTTTAGAACAGACAAAATTAACGAAAGACGCGCCGAATTAAAGGAATTAAGCAAACATTTACGAATTTTAATAAAAGAGGGCGCAATCGACAGTATTAACGAAGGACTTAAAGAAACATACCGAAACAGCGGACACACAGAACTTAACACGCTGAAACAGTGGAATAAATCAGGTAAACTCGTAAAAAAAGGGGAAAAAGCCTTATTGCTTTGGGGGCAACCGAAACGTGTAGAGCGAGTAAGTGAAGAAACCGCCGAAGCGGATGAATTTGATTTTTGGCCTGTCTGCTATGTTTTCAGCAATAAACAGGTAACCGAAAGGAGGACAGAACAATGTACATAGTTTTATTGTTTGATGGCGAGCGCCTTGTAAGGGTTGAAGAATTTAAGAATTATACTCAAATGGCAAAATTCATACTTGAATACGGCGAATTTTACAGGTGCGAAGTAATTCCTGTTTGACAGCGCCGGTGCGGAACTCTTTGAGTTCTGCGCCGCGCAAAAGCGGTATTCCGCAGTTCGCAAAACAAGTTGTGCGGTTTTTTTTACAAAAAACACGTGATTTTCACGTAACCGCTCCATGCTCTACGAGCCTTGTT
>JAISOH010000169.1 GCA_031275825.1 Prevotellaceae bacterium
AAAAAAAATGAAAGGAATAGTAGAAAGTTTAGGTATCGGCGAATTAGCCGAACAGATTAAATCGGTATCTGCTGCATTGGAAGCGGCAAATAAAGACTTCCTTACATTTGGCGAAAGCATTAAAGGCATCTTTAATGACCTTATTGCTACATATAAAGAAGTAAAAAAGGCACAAAGTATTTTTTACTTTATACCTTTTTTGTTTGTACAGAATATTTATTCAACAGGAATATACCTGCTTATATTTTTGCTGCCGACCAGTGCATAAAACAGCAAATAAGCAAGTCCTGCAAGCGGCAATAAATAAGAAATCATGTAATTGTTTCCTGTAATATCTACAATCCAGTTTTGTATTAACGGTAATATTCCGCCGCCAACAACCATCATCATAAAAATGCCTGATGCTTTTTTTACGGATGCTCCCAAGCCTTCAACCGCAAGATTGAAAATTCCGCCCCACATTACGGAAGTACATAATCCTACTAAAACAAATAATAATGCGCTGATTGGAACTACTTGCAGCGAGAAACTGAAATTGGAGAAAACAGGCATTGATATCATTATGCCAGATGGCAGCAACATTGCCGTTCCTACCAAAACAATAGCAATTGATGACGCAACAGCCAATAGATTTTTACTGCTTACTTTTGCGGCAATTCCCGCGCCAGCCAAACGTCCAACAAGCATTAAAAACCAATAGGTTGCAGCAACCGTGCCTGCCGCTGACGGATTTAATGAGCCTTCTTTAAGATTTTCCAAAAAGAATTTCATAGTTCCCGGAATACCGACTTCAATGCCTACATAGATAAAAATACCTACCGTACCCAAAACAAAATGACGGTATTTCCATGGCGATTTTGCAACTGCGGTTTTATTTTCTACTTCAGGCTCGGGAATAGCAACCAAAGCCAGCACAATACCGACAACAGCAAAAATTGCCATCGCAATATAAAGTACAAGATTAATATCAGAAAAAACTGTTACAGATGCACATGTTTCCAAACCTTTTTCAATACATTCGGCATGCATTTTTGCCGTTACAACTTCGCCGATTAAGGCACCTACAAATACAGGAGCAATAGTACCCAAAAGAGAGTTGAGCGAACCGCCTATTTGCAACAGCATTCCGCCTTTTTTACCTCCGCCGCCGATTTCGTTAAGCATGGGATTAACAACCGTATTAAGCATACACATTGAAAATCCTGCAATAAAAGCGCCTAAAAGATAGATAACCAAACCTGTATCGCCTGTAAATTTTCCTGAAATAAATTGAGTTCCCAAACCGCAGAAACCAATAATAATTGCTGTTAGAGCCGTTTTCTTATAGCCAATCCTTTGCAATAGCATCCCGGCAGGAATGCCCATTACCAGATAGGCTAAAAAGTTCATTAAATTGCCCAGCATTCCTATAGCATTTGAACCCTCATATTTACTCATCCAAATAGTACCTGCAGGGGCGGCAATGTTTGTTACAAAACCAATCATCCCAAAAAGGGCAATCATCATAATTATGGCAACAATGTTACCATTTTGTTTTTTTTGTGTCATAATTTATTTTTTTTATTTGTTTACTCTTATTTTAAATCATTTACGGTATTATGGCGCTTTCGATTTCGCTCCATGGACCGCGCTCGCCTTTTTCGTTTTGCCAGCATATTGCAAAGTAAACCGTTTTGCCGCGTTCTTCTTCGGTAAATTCGATGGTATGCGGCGTGCGGGTTGCCAGCAGGCTGCGAGTGAGGGCGGTCGTGTCGGCAGGAGGAGTATCAAGAACTGCATATACTATCACAGCGCCGTTTACGCCGTATGGCTTTGCCTTGCTGTCTTTGCCCATATCGTGAAACACTATTTTCAGGCGGCGAACATCCAGCACATCTATATCGATTTCAGGGCGCGTAACAGGAACAGGTACCGGCGTGTGAGTAGTGTCGCGCACGTGAAGCCCCATGGCTATGCGCTGCGCATCGGTTATAACAGGATTTTTAAGCCTGAAACCTGCAAGATTGCGTATAAGGGCAACCAGAGTTTCGCGGGCGGCGTTCTTTTCCGCCACGATAATTGAATTTTTCGCAGGGTTGTCTGCCTGCGCGTGAAGTTCGGCAAACGCAGCGGCGGCGGCTTGCTGTTCATTAGATTCTTCTGCCGGAATATCCCACTCGCGGGCATTTTCGGCAACCTGTGCGGCGAAATTGGCGCTCCATGCTACCAATTCGGCGTCTTTTCCCGGTATATAGTCTTTTGTTGACATAATAAAAAATTTTTTTTTGTGTTATAAATTTTTGTTATAATATAAAATTCAATTTATTTTTATAGCGTCCCACAAAGGGCAGCGAGCCGTTATGCGGCGGAAATAAAATATCCGTTAACGGAAATCGTCTGTTAGCAGCCGGAATGAAACAATATTTACACAAGGTTACCATTACTGTTCAGTTTATTTTTTCACAAAGATAATTATTTTTTTTATTTTAACTGCAAATAAATTATGTAAATTTAGCAATAAAATACTTTGAATTTTTGAATTTTCCGCTTTCCATTTTACCCTTATAAACCGAAATATAAAATTTCCACATAAAATTTGCAAAACATTTTTATTTGTTTGTATGTAACTTTGAAAATTTAATGCTAACTTTGCAGAAAAATAATTTATGGCATACGAATCTGTTGATAAGTTACAAAAAGTATTAGCAAACGAAGTTTTTAATCACACGAAAGATCCCAAAAAAGCAGCAGGTCGTGCTTTGGGAACGATTATTGAAATAATTACCTATTACCTCCTCAAAACATGGGGACTTAATAATCAAATATCTATAGAAAGAGGACTTGAAGAGTACGGTAATCCTGATATTACGCATAATGTAGAATATTCTTTACATCCAATTATACGTAGTTCAAGCGTAACGATTGAAAAAACAGAAAAATCAATTACAGCAAATGTAATTCTCAAAGCGCTTGAATCAATAGAATTTGACCTGAAAGGACTAAAACGCAAATCAAATCAATTATTAAACAATGGTATTTTAAGGAATGCCTGTACTGTTGCCATGTCCGAAAACTCTTTTTTATTAGCAAGTATAAAATCCGAAAAAGACAATAAAATAGATTTAAATATTTACGAACAAAGTAAAAAAACCTTATGCTATATTTGAATGTAAGCGAGTTGGCGTTGAAGAAGGAATGAATAAAGGACCGCAAACTATAGAAAAAGCCAAACAGGGAGCATACGTTGCGCGAATGACATCCTCACTTCAAAAAATAAGAACGGGTACAGGCGAATCTTATGGAATAATTTATAAAAACGATAATTCATATATTATTAAACCTTTTACAGCATTAATGCAAGATGTAATATGTTCTTGTGATAAAGATTTATTGCAAGGATTTATTTTGACGATTGGTATAGTCAGCAATCATGGTAATTGGTTTACCTCTGAAAATCCTAATAAAGAATTAAAAGTATTGTCTCAATCGTATGACTGGTTACTTTTTCTTACAGATAATGGACTTTCAGAATTTATTGACAGTCTTTTATTGAATCCGTCAAAAAAATATGTTTTAATTAAAGAAACATTTCTTTCAAGTTATAAAGAGGGAAAGCGCAAAAATCAATTCACTAAGGTTCAAATGAATTTGGATGCTGACAAAATGCTACTTGAATATTTTAATACTAATATAAAAATTATTGAAAGATGGTTTAACATTATAACTCCGAAAACGAGAAATCTTTTAGACTTAAAAAAAGATTTAGACAAATTAAAAACAAAAAATTGGATAGATATATTAAATTTTAAAAAATGAGTGCAGGAAGAAGTATAAATACATTAAGTCAAAGTTGGGGAACACCTCACAAATATGTAGAAGCCGTTAAAAAAGTATTTGGAGGATATATTGACCTTGATCCTTGTTCAAATGAATATTCTATAGTTAATGCGAAAGTTGAATATAGCCTACCCGAAAAAGATGGATTAACAGAAAGTTGGAACTACCCTACAATTTATGTTAATCCTCCTTATGGAATTGATAAAGAACGTGGTACGACTATAAAAAATTGGTTGGCAAAATGCGCTCATGCTTATGAAAAATACTGTTCTCAGGTTTTGGCGCTTATCCCGATTGCGCCAAATACTACACATTGGAAAAATTATGTATTCACAAAAGCAAAATCAATATGTTTTTTGTACGACACGCGACTGCGGTTTTTAGAAAAAGGCATGGACAGTGGCAAAGGAGCTCCGATGGCTTGTGCTATGGTTTATTGGGGTGATAATATTTTTCGCTTTTATGAGGTTTTTATTGAATATGGAGCAGTTGTGGATATTTCAAATTTAATTGGAGAGCAAGTAGGCGTTGAAAGAAAAATATTGAAACTGTTTGCCTGATAATAAAATAATTAATTCAACACAGAAATTAAATGTCTGGAGTCATAGAAACTTAAAAATACTTTGAATTTTTGAATTTTCCGCTTTCCATTTTACCCTTATAAACCGAAATATAAAATTTCCACATAAAATTTGCAAAACATTTTTATTTGTTTGTATGTAATTGATGTTTTTATATTAATTTTGCGACAAAAAAAACAATCAAACACATCAAATACAAAATATGTTAAAAGTCATAAAACTGAAAAAAGGTTTGGATATTAAGTTAAAAGGAGAGCCGGAAAAAATATTCGGGGCTGCGGAGAAGCCTTTGAAATATGCGCTTAAACCTACAGACTTTGTTGGTCTTACGCCTAAATTAGTTGTTCAGGAAGGCGATAAGGTGAAAGTCGGGTCTCCGCTGTTTTTGGATAAAAACAAGCCCGAAATAAAATTTGTTTCTCCCGTCAGCGGCACAATTTCATCTGTCAATCGCGGAGAAAAACGCAAATTGCTTAGCGTTGTTATTACTTCCGATGCTGTAGAAGATTATATTAAACATGATGTTGGCGACTGGGAAAAAATGACTCGCGAACAAATAATTAATATAATTCTCGAAAGCGGTACATTTCCGTTTTTTATTCAACGCCCGTATGGAATAATTGCAAATCCCAACGACATTCCAAAAGCCGTTTTTGTTTCATGTTTCGATTCATCGCCGCTTGCTGTTGATTACGACTTTGCCATGCAATACGATGCGGAATATCTGAAAAAAGGCATCAAGGTTTTGAGTAAACTCACAAATGGCAATGTAAACCTTGGCATATCTAAAAAAATGTTGAACAGCAAAATATTCAACACCGAATTTTTAGATGAAAAAAACCTTGTAATTACCGCATTTGCAGGAAAACATCCTTCAGGAAACGTAGGTGTACAGATTAACTGCGTGAATCCCATAAACAAAGGAGACATAGTATGGACAATCAAACTGCAACATGCGGTAATGTTAGGAAAACTGTTTGAAAAAGGAATTTACGATGCAAGCAAAGTTGTTGTACTTGCAGGCTCGCGAGTGGAACGACCATGTTATTTCAGGCTTCTTGCAGGAGCGCCTGTATCAATATTTTCAAATCAAATTAAAAAGGAAGATGAAAAAGGAAACCGTATAATAAGCGGAAATGTGCTTTCGGGTTCTCAAATTTCCGAAGACGGTTTTCTCGGATTCTACGATGACCAGATATGCGTTATTCCCGAAGGAAATTATAACGAACTTTTCGGTTGGGCAAAACCTTTGCGCATGAAAAAATTCAGCATGTCGCATTCATATTTTTCGTGGATTATGCCTGATAAGAAATATGATTTGGATACAAATTACAACGGAAGCGTACGGGCATTTGTAATTAACGGACAATATGAAAAAGTATTGCCAATGAATATTTATCCCGTATTTCTTTTGAAAGCAATTCTTGCCGGCGACATAGATAAAATGGAACAGCTCGGTATTTATGAAGTAATTGAAGAAGACTTTGCTCTGTGCGAATTTGTATGTACCTCAAAAATAGATGTACAGAAAATACTTCGCGATGGAATTGATTTGATGATTAAGGAAATGACGAGTTAAGGAGGAAATATTATGGGATTAATAAAAGAAATATTTGAAAAAATGAAACCGACCTTTTCAAAAGGCGGAAAATTGGGAATGTTAAGTTCAACATTCGAAGCATTTGAATCATTCGTATTCGTACCGGATGCGGTTGCAAAATCCAAAGGCTCGCATATTCACGACAGTATTGATTTAAAACGCACAATGAGCGTAGTAATAATTGCGCTAATGCCGGCAATGCTTTTCGGAATGTGGAATACAGGTTATCAGCATTTTTTGTCTGTCGGAAAAGATGCAGGTTTTGTCGATATGTTTTTTTACGGATTTTTGAAAGTATTACCGTTAATAGCAGTATCTTATGCTGTTGGTCTTGCAATTGAATTTGCTTCAGCACAAATTCGCGGACACGAAGTAAATGAAGGATATTTGGTAACAGGTATGATTATACCTTTGATTATGCCTGTTGATGTTCCGTTGTGGATACTTGCTTTGTCTGTTATATTTGCAGTAATTATAGGTAAGGAAATTTTCGGAGGAACGGGAATGAATATATGGAATCCGGCGCTTTTGTCCCGTGCATTTGTATTTTTCGCGTATCCTTCGAAAATATCAGGAGATAAAATCTGGATAGCAGGACTCGAAAATGCACAAAACGTAGCCGATGGTTTTTCGGGAGCAACTCCGCTTTCGTATGCGGCAGCAAATGAAATCGACAAACTTCCCGATACAGTGGATATGTTTTTGGGAATTATTCCCGGATGTATAGGTGAAACATCCACACTTGCAATTTTGCTTGGCGCCGCTATTCTGATTTTTACAGGCATTGCAAGCTGGAAAATAATGTTATCAACGGTAGCCGGAGCATTGTTTGCCGGTTTTTTGGCAAATATGTTCGGCGGAACACCGTATCTGGAAATGCCGGCATGGCAACATTTGATAATGGGAGGATTTGCTTTTGGCGCTGTGTTTATGGCTACCGATCCTGTAACATCTTCACAAACCGAAACAGGTAAATGGATTTACGGATTTTTAATTGGTATTGTTGCCATTATTATCAGGCTGTTTAATCCGGGCTTCCCCGAAGGAATGATGATGGCAATCCTTTTAATGAATACTTTCGCTCCGCTTATCGACCATTGCGTAATACAATCCAATGTAAAAAAGCGACTGAAAAGAAAATCGATACTCTGAAAAATTTTATGAAAATTATAAAAAAATAAAAAATGGAGAATAATTCAGATATAAATAATAAACAGGATAACAGCGCTAAACAAAAAAAAATTAATATAAATGGTAGCGCTTACACTGTTGCATATTCGGTAATTATTGTAGTTATAGTAGCCGTATTGCTTACCGTTGCATCTACCGCTCTTAAACCCGCTCAAAAATTAAATCAGGAAATTGAAAAAAAAGAAAATATCCTGAAAACAGCAGGTAAAGTGGATAAAGAAAAAGCAAAAACCGACAAAGCAAAATATATTACCGAAGAATATGCAAAATACATTTCCGAAAGTTTTGTTGTTGATATTGATGGTAATAAAAAAGAAGGAGATGCATTTTCTATTGAACTTAAAAGAGAACTTGCAAAACCCGAAGCCGAAAGATGTTTGCCTGTTTTCATTTTCAGGAATGGAGAACAGTTGCGTTATATTTTTCAATTACACGGCAAAGGACTTTGGGGCTCAATATGGGGATACGTTGCTTTTGAAAACGACTTAAATACCATAGCAGGCGTTGTATTCGATCACGAAAGCGAAACTCCGGGGCTTGGTGCTGAAATTACAGCCGAAATTTTCCAAAAACAGTTTGAAAGCAAAAAAATTGATGAAGAAAATCAGTTTCCGATAATCATACAAAAACCGGGAGGAAAATTAAACAGTCATACGGTAGATGGAATTTCGGGAGGAACAATCACAAGCCGCGGAGTACAACAGATGCTTGCCGACAATCTCAAACTCTATAAAGGTTTTATTAATAAGATAAAATCCGAAAACAAAGACAATTATATTGAAATGAACGATAAAAATCAAGAATTATGAGCTCAAACAACGGATTAAAAATATTTACAGCACCTTTTAACAACAGCAACCCTGTAACCGTACTGGTTTTGGGTATATGTTCGGCACTGGCTGTTACCGTCAAACTTCAGCCGGCTTTTGTTATGGCAATATCGGTAACGGTTGTAACAGGTTTCTCAAATTTGATAATTTCCTTTTTACGAAATACTATTCCCAACAGTATTCGCATCATAGTGCAATTACTTGTTATAGCCACGCTGGTAATTTTGGTTAATGAAATTCTCAAAGCATACGTTTATGATGTAAGCAAACAACTTTCAGTATATGTCGGGCTTATCATTACAAACTGTATTTTGATGGGACGCCTTGAAGCATTTGCACTTGGCAATAAACCCATACCATCGTTCATTGATGGCATTGCAAACGGAATGGGTTACGGAATAATTTTGATAATCGTAGCATTTATCCGCGAACTTTTCGGCTCGGGAACAGTGTTTGGAATAACAATAATACCCGAAAGCTGGTATGTAGCAAACGGCGGATTTTATTTAAACAACGGTTTGATAATTCTACCGCCTATGGCACTTATAATTTTAGGTTGTATAATTTGGTTACACCGCAGTGTTAATAAAGATTTACAGGAAAAATAATTTGATTTATGGAAAATTTTATAAATATATTTGTACAGTCAATTTTTATTGATAACATGATTTTTGCATATTTTTTAGGTATGTGTTCATATCTGGCAGTATCAAAAAGCGTAAAAACAGCCAACGGGCTTGGAATAGCTGTTACTTTTGTATTGCTTATTACAGTGCCGGTAAATTATCTGCTAAACAAATTTGTACTCGGCGAAGGCGCTTTGGCATGGGCAAGTCAATCGCTCGGAGGAATAGATTTGAATTTTCTCAGTTTCATAGTTTTCATTGCGGTAATTGCATGGATAGTTCAGGTAGTTGAAATGGTTGTCGAAAAATTTGCTCCGGCATTATACAATCAGCTGGGAATTTTTCTTCCGCTGATAGCTGTAAACTGCGCAATAATGGGCGCATCTTTGTTTATGCAGCAACGCGTAGGCGATGTATATCACAGTTTCAGCGATATACTGGCGTTTGCCTTAGGCTCTGGAATCGGCTGGTGGCTTGCAATTGTAGGTATTGCCGCAATTCGCGAAAAAATGAAATATTCTAATGTTCCCAAACCTTTACGGGGATTGGGAATTACATTTATGGTAACAGGACTAATGGCGATTGCCTTTATGAGTTTTATGGGAATAAAATTAATAAACTAAAAAACAAAAAAATGGATATAAAATTAATTTTAACGGCAATTATAGTTGTACTTGCGATAATACTTGTTTTAGTATCGCTTTTATTATACATAAAGAAAAAAATTTCACCATCAACATTACTCACAATAAATATTAACGATGGCAAAAAAGAATTGACAGTCTTTCCCGGTTCTACTCTTTTATCAACGCTTTCAAACGAGAAAATATTTTTGCCGTCAGCCTGCGGCGGAGGCGGCAGTTGCGGAATGTGCAAATGTCAGGTTGTGGAAGGAGGAGGCTCAATTCTTCCTACCGAAACAGGCTTTTTTACACGAAAACAGCAAATGACCAACTGGCGACTGGGATGTCAGGTAAAAGTTCGTGATAATCTCAAAATACAGATTCCTGAATTTGTATTGGGCATAAAAAAATGGGAATGTGAAGTGGTTTCAAATAAAAATGTGGCAACATATATCAAAGAATTTGTAGTAAAACTTCCCGAAGGCGAACATCTCAACTTTGTTTCGGGCGGATATATTCAGATAGATGTGCCAAAATACAATATTAAATACTCGGATTTTGAAATTGACGAAAGATTTCGCAGCGACTGGGATAAATTCAAAATGTGGGATTTGAGTTACAAAAATACCGAACCCGTTGTACGCGCATATTCAATGGCAAACTATCCTGCCGAAGGCGACATTGTAATGCTTAACATACGAATAGCAACGCCTCCGTACGACAGAACATCCGGAGGATTTATGAAAGTTCCGCCCGGAATATGCTCATCCTATATTTTCTCGCTTAAACCGGGCGATAAAGTTATAGTTTCAGGTCCGTTTGGCGAATTTCATCCCATAATAAATTCAAAAAGAGAGATGCTTTATATCGGTGGAGGAGCAGGAATGGCGCCGCTTCGTTCACATATTCTGCATTTATTGAAAACCTTAAAAACAACCGACCGCAAAATAAGTTACTGGTATGGCGCACGCTCAAAAAACGAAATTTTTTACGAAGAAGATTTTCGCGAACTGGAACGCGAATTTCCTGATTTCTCGTTCAACATTGCATTGAGCGCTCCGCTTCCCGAAGACAATTGGAACGGTTATACAGGTTTTATTCACGATGTAATTTATAATAATTATCTAAAAAATCACGCAGAACCCGAAGATATTGAATATTACATGTGCGGTCCCGGACCTATGGCGGCGGCGGTAATCAAAATGCTTGATGACCTTGGCGTTCCCCGTGAAATGCTGATGTTTGATGATTTTGGCGCTTAAATTAAAGTTTGCTAAATTAATTTAGTAACAAAAAACAAAGAGGCTGTCTCAAAATGGTATTTTACACGTCATTGCGATGGCGAAGCCCGAAGCAATCCATTGATAATCAACATTTGGATTAACTTCGTTGAACTCCGCTTCGCTTCGGTTGCTTCCTACTTCGCTCGCAGTTCGCAATGACGAAACCGGAGTTTCAAGACAACGCCCTATGTTTTTTTATTGGGAACGCCCATAAATTCATCATTCTCCGACTCGCGTATAAAAAAATATGTAGTTATAAGATTTGCTGCTCTGTTTTGAACGGTAATTTCAATATTTTGTTTGCTTTGGCAAGATAATTTTTTTGATTACTTTCCAATTCCCTTGAACATGATTTAAAAAATAATTTTCACATTAAAATTCGATAAACTGTTATTACCTGTTTTAAACCTTTTATATTTTATCCTGTCTAATATAATGTAAGACAAATTAAATTATTAACAATTAAATCAAATTATGTTATGAAAAAATTATCAATTTTTATATTAAGTACAATTTTATGTTTTTCGGCTACTGCACAGCAAAAGTTTGAAAAAAATAAAAAGGATAGCGAAAAACCTGACAAAGAAAAAATTATTGAGAAAAAATGCAAAAAAACAGCAGACAAACTTATGCTGGATGATGCTACTTCCGCAAAATTTATACCTGTTTATAAAAATTATCTGAATGAATTAAGTGAAAATGCTAATTTCAAAAAGTTTAATGAAGGTAACGAAACAAATGATTCAGATATTGATAAAAATGTAAGAAATAGTTTTGCAAAAACTCGTAAAACAGTTGATATTCGTGAAAAGTATTACAACGAATTTCGCAAATTTTTAACAGCAAAACAGGCAAAAACCGCAATAAAAATGCGTGATGGGAAAAAAATGAAACCAAAACGGTTTGAAAATCACAACAATCAACAACCGCATCTAAACAAAAAACAGTTGGAATTTAGTCACGACAAACAGCGACTTGACAAAAAAAACCACAATTAAATACGGGAAAAACAAATAGTAAATAAATTTTGCATCAAAAAGACGGCTTTATACCGTCTTTTTTTAATCAAAATACCTGTAAAGAATCGTTATTTCTTTTGATTTTGACATGTCGCCCGGATTTGTTCCTTTACGACCTTCGGGAATTGGCGTTTTATATTTTTCAAAATGCCGAATCCATGCGGCAGTCATGTTTCCCTGTTCATCGCAAAAAGTCATTTTCTTTGCTTTGAATACAGGTTTGCCTTTTTTATTTTTGAAAGCAAAATACACCAATTCGCTGCAATAATATTCATCATTATCAGGAGAATAAACGTAATCGTAAGGTTTGCCCAAACAGGTTTCCGCATTTTTTATGGCTTGAGGAATAATATCAAAGTATTTGCTTTGTAATCTTCCCACCGCAACTATGGGTTTACCGTTTATTTTGCGGGAATTATTCAGAAAGGTATCAAGAATTACTTTGCGTACTTTGGGCGTTGTAGCTTCGATTACAAAAATTTCATCATTTTCTATCGAAACAATACCGACATGAGTATAATTTACGCTGTCTGCACCTGATGTTACCTGAGCAATGGCATCGCTTAATGCTGTGCTTTTTCCTACCTGAAACAGCAAATCGCCGGATTTCAAACTAAACTGGGCGAAAATATTTGTCGTACAGACAAATAAACTTATCGCAAATATTATTTTTTTCATTTAATTTCAGTTATTTTTTACAAAGAAACAAATTAATAATTAATATACCAATTTTTTACAGGCATAATTATGATATTTTACAGTTAGGCGGTAATGTCAGAAATTATCCGAATAAATTATTTTCACATGTTCTCCAGACTTGCAGTAATTAAAGCACAACCTGATTATAATCTAAAAATCATATTTCAAACCTATATTCAATCCGAAATTAAATGATTTTTCAGTTCGGAAACTTTGAAATTGACGATTGTCTTTTATGTAATAAACTACGTTAGGTTCTACATAAATGCCTAATTGTTTTATAAAATTGTACGAAATACCCAAACCTGCATTGGTCGAAAATTGCAAACCGCTCACAGTTCCGTTATCCGTTGTATAAAGGTTATTATCAGAAGTTATTTGAGTAGATTCTCTATAAATATACAGTATTCCTTTTTCGGAGGCAAATTCGCCTGATAAATAAATATTAAAATTGTTTTTTTGCCATAATAAAAACTCAATGCCAACAGGTACTCCGACATAATGAATTTGCTGTTGACCTTTTTTTGTTGCATTATTGAATTCCGACAAAAAATATGAATATGACAATCCTGTTTTTATGATTACACGTTTGCCAACACTTTTTTTAATGCGTAATCCAAAATTTAAAGGATATTTGTGTTTTATATCGGTTTTTTCTTCCGTTTTTAAACTTTTGGGCATTTCCGACATGACGGGCGGTAATCCGTTATAATCGGATTGTACTGTATTGTAACGCTGTTCATTTCTTGTAAAATTGCTTATCACCGAACCTGTTCCCATATTATTTCCCGATGTTAATGCCAATGTCCATTCATTTTTATTTTTTTCTTTTGCCTGTTCGGTTTCGGGTTGATTCCACCATTCATCGTTATTGTTTTCCTTATTGTATGTTGATTCCTGTTTTTGTTTTTCTGTCGAATATGATGTTTTTGCTGTTTCGATTATGATTTTTGGAGGTATCTTTGCAATTTCATCAATCATGGAATTAGCAGTAATCTTATCGTAATTTATTTTTTCGATTTTATCAACATGTTTACTTATATTTTCGTTTGTTTTTTGTTCCTGTTTTATTTCATTATCATATTCATTATATTGGTTATGTGTTATTTCATTCGGTTTGTTTGTATTTGCAATTATATTTGAGGTTTTATTTTTATTTGCAGTACTGTTGTTTTTTCCGGTATTTTCATTTTGGCTGTCAATTGCTGCCGTTTTGGTATTTTTATTTTCGGATTGTAGTGTTTGAGTGTTTGATTTACCTGTAATATTGTTGTTTACGTTTGCGGCGTCAGGTTTTATAAGAAACATTATAATAAACAAGGCAACAGCAACTCCTGTTGTTCCGCAGGTATAAAACAGCGGTATTATTTTACGGTGGCGTTTTCTTTTGATTCGCTCGCTTATAATTTCCCAATCCGACTGCTGTACTTCGGTTTCGTGATTATACAATTTTTTTTGAAATAAATTTTTTAATTTATCTGTGCTCATATATGTTAATTTACTTATATATTAATTTTATTTTTTTCTGTAACAAAATTCTTGCTCTTGAATAATTGGCTCTCACTGCCGCCAATGTAATTCCGAGTATTTTTGCAATTTCGTAGTATGAATAACCTTCTATTGCATAAAGATTAAAAACATTACGGAACGATGTCGGCAATTCGCTTATTAAATTCATCAGTTCTTTAGCTCCCATTTGATTGTAAACATCTGACATTGAATCATCAATAATTTGCAAATCTTCATCATCATCATTGTAAATACTTTGATATTTCATTTTATCTGATTTTCGTAATTTTTCCAAACAAATATTTACAAACAGTCTGCGTATCCATCCTTCAAGCGACCCTCTTTTATCAAATTTTTTTATTCTGTCAAACAATTTTACAAATCCATCATGCATAGCATCTCTGGCTTCATCTTCATCACACATATATCTTAAACATATACTTAGCATTTTAGCTGCATATCGTTCGTACAGTTCTTTCTGTGCGTTGATATTCTTGTTTATACAGCCTTCTACCAAGTATTGTTCTTCTACCATATTACAGCAAATAAAAATAAATTTGCATCATACCTTTTCTATTAAGATGATTTTTTTGCCCGAAATGATGCAAAAGCCCCCTATTTTTTTAGATAATTTAACCATTCGCCTATTATTTTCCAATACTGGCGATGAAAATTTTCACCTTTTTCGCCTGCATACAGTGATAAATAACTCTGGTCATCGTTGTCATCGTGTTTCAGTTTTATTTTGATATTCCTGTCATATAAACCTGTATATTCCGGATGAAATTGAGTGCCTGCAACATGTCTGTATTTTTGATGAACAAGAGCTTCAATAATTTTTCCATCAGGCGAAACGGCAGCAATATTAAGATCTTTGCCTGTTTTTTCAACTGCCTGATGATGTGAACTTAAAACGTAAGGTTCGTTCCTGCCGATGATTTTTGAAATAATATTGTCTCCCTGTGGCTTGATTTTGTGAAAATTATATCCGGTAAGTTCATCATCGTAATCAAAATACGAATTATAGTTTTTGTGTTGTGCATCCGGCATATTCAAAACATCTTCAACTGTTGAGATGTTATAAACTTCCATTGGAATATCCTGAATCATTGTGCCGCCTGTGGCACAGTTCATTGTTTGCATGCCAAGACAAAAACCGACAACCGTATAATCGGGATTGTTTTCAAGCAATGCAACATGATTTTCATTTTGATTTCCTCCAAGCAGATGAAACAAAAACGACAGTTCAAAAAAATGGCGATACGGATCGGTAATTGACGACATTAAATGTGTTTTTTCGTTGAAGCATTGTGCAGGAATATCAGGTCCGCCAAAGAAGAAAACGCCTTTTGTCCGTTCAAATATTTCCTTGAACAGATTGCTGCAATCGTTTTGCACGTATATATTTTTAACCGATAACTCGCTTTCGCACTTCACTAATTTTATCATCAGATTATTTTCATCTATGTATTTTTGACTGCGCTCGAAATCATAATTTTGCTTTGCATGATAAACGCCGATTATTCCAAAAGTGTCAACGCATGAAAGTATCTTATTGTCAATTAAATATCTGAATGTTTTTATGTTTGCGACAGTAGGATTTACAATCGCCACGCTGGTTTCAGGAAAATGCTTTTCCTGTTTTCCTTCATTCCCGGGCGATTTTGAACAGGATGTAACTGTAATGACTGTAATTACAAGCAGTAATAGTATTTTTTTCATTGTTTGCGAATTTTTATGTAACCGATATTTTATGTTTTATTGTTCTATGCCTTCAAAAACAGCAATTTCTTTACCCATTTGTGTAAAAATAAGTTTATTGCCGACAATTGAGCAGGCATCAACGCGTGAAAGGACAGAGTTGAACAATTTTTCAGGATTTTTGTTCAAACATCCTTTTTGGGTACTGATCATGTTATCCAGTTTAAGAATATCGCCTGACAGATAATATGAACCGCCAAAGCCGTTACAGCCCGAAAAACCTGATACTCTGTCAGTATCATCGAACATAATATAAGCCGGATTTGGAAGTCGCTCAATTTCCTCTCCATCAATACTTTTCAAAATCCATTTGGTATTTTCAAAATTTAAGTCTTTTTGATTGTTAACAGTTTCGCTTTTTGCGGCTGTTTGCAGATTTTCATTAGGATTCAAATTTGAACCCGATTTTTTTTGAGCGCTGCAAGCCACTGACATACAAGTCGAAATTGCGATAATAAACCAATACTTTTTCATTTTCTTTACAGTTTTTAATTTTTTATTAATAATTTTGTCAAAAATTTATGTCCAATGATAATAAAACAAGCCGATTTTATATGCAGCAGCAGCAAAACAGAACAGTGTCCGCAAAACAAACTGCCGGAATATGCCTTTATTGGACGTTCAAATGTAGGAAAATCTTCGCTAATAAACATGCTTGCGAACAAAAAAAAATTGGCAAAAGTTTCATCTACTCCCGGTAAAACACGTCTAATCAATCACTTTCTTATAAATAATTCATGGTATATTGTAGATTTACCCGGATACGGATATGCAAAAGCATCGAAAACAGATAGAAGCGGTTTTTCAAAAATCATAACCGACTATATTGAACGGCGGGAAGAAATGACATTGCTCTTTTTATTAATCGACAGCAGACTTGAACCCCAAAAGATTGACATGGAATTTATAAATCTGCTTGGCGAAAACGGAGTTCCTTTTGCAATAATTTTCACAAAAATTGATAAGACAGGCGTTGAAAAATTAAACAGAAACATGGAAGAATATAAAAAACTGTTATTGGAGTCATGGGAAGAATTGCCTCATATCTTTTACACTTCGTCAGAGACAAAAGCAGGCAAGGATGATATCCTCAGCTATATTGATGAAATAAACAGTTCGTTAGTTTAACTTTACGAATATTGCTTGACGTTCGTTAATTTTATGCCTGCTTTCAGAAAATAAAAGTTTTTGCCTTGCCCGAACAAAAAAACTTGCATTTAACCGCAAATAACCGATATGTTAATACAGACAAATCGTATATTTCATTAAAAATATTTAAAAAATTATTTGCGATTAACAAATTTTGATTACCTTTGCGGCTCGAAAAAATAAATAATTGTATTAACAATCAAATTTTAGAATAAAAATTATGTTGAATCATTATGAAACTGTTTTCATTGTAACTCCCGTTTTATCAGAAAGCCAGGTAAAGGAAACAGTTAAAAAATTTCGTAATTTTGTTACCGAAAATGGTGGCGAAGTCGTTTACGAAGATGATTGGGGCTTGAAAAAGCTGGCTTACCCGATTCAAAAGAAAACCACAGGATTTTATCATCTTATCGAATTTAAAGCGGAAGGTGAATTTATTAAAAAACTTGATATTCAGTATAGACGCGATGAACGTATTATTCGTTTTTTAACTTTCAGAATGGATAAACACGCTGTTGAATATGCTGAAAAAAGAAGAAATAACAAAGAAAACTAAAGTAGGAGAACAGAAAAAATGGCAGACGAAATCAGATATTTAAATCCTACGAAAACGGATGTAAAACGTAAAAAATATTGTCGTTTCAAAAAAGCAGGCATCAAATATGTTGATTATAAAGATGCTGAATTTTTGAAAAAATTTTTGAACGAGCAGGGAAAAATTCTTCCTCGCCGACTGACAGGAACATCGTTGAAATTTCAACGTAAAGTAGGACAAGCCGTAAAACGCGCACGTCATCTTGCTTTGCTTCCATTTGTAACCGACATGTTGAAATAATTTTAGGAGGAATTGAAATGGAAATCATATTAAAACAGGATGTAGCAAATTTAGGTCATAAAGATGATGTTGTAACTGTAAAAAACGGTTATGCTACAAATTATCTTATTCCACAAGGATTTGCAATAATGGCAACGCCTTCGGCAAAAAAAATGCATGCCGAAAACATGCGCCAGCGGGCTCACAAGGAAACAAAACTTCGCGACGATGCAACCGCACTGGCAGCAAAACTCGAAGGTTTGACAATTACCGTAGGAGCAAAAGCAAGTTCTACAGGCAAAATTTTTGGCTCGGTTACCAATATTCAAATAGCAGAAACCCTTGCAGCCAAAGGTTTTGAAATAGACCGTAAAAATATTGTAATACTTGGCGGCGAAAGCAATGTAAAAGAACTTGGAACTTTCGATGCCGAAATAAAAATTTATCGTGATATAAAATCTTCAATAAAATTTGAAGTCGTTTCAGAATAAAAGGTTTTTTCAGATTTTGTAGAAAGAGAGCATCTTTTTGATGCTCTTTTTTGTATTGACGAAATATTCCGGCATTTATGGCTTCTCATGTAACCTTTCCTTTGCGAAAATGCAACAACCAAACAATCAAAGCGTATTCAACGATATTAATCGGAAAATTCAATGTAGCCAATCAAGAAAATTTTTATTTGTCTGTGTGTAATTTGGAGAATTTCATGTACTTTTGCATTATAAAATTGAATGTAAACTAAAAAATAAAAAAGATGAAAAGTATAAAAGGAACAAAAACAGAAAAAAACCTGCTGACATCATTTGCAGGCGAATCGCAAGCCCGCATGCGTTATACATATTTTGCAAGCAAAGCAAAAAAAGAAGGTTTTGAACAGATTGCAGCTATTTTTGAAGAAACTGCCAATCAGGAAAAAGAACATGCAGAGCGCATGTTCAAATACATGGAAGGCGGAATGGTTGAAATTACGGCAAGTTATCCTGCCGGAGTAATAGGAACTACCGCTGAAAATCTTTTAGCCGCCGCACAGGGCGAACATGAAGAATGGTCGCATGATTATCCTGTGTTTGCAGATATTGCCGCCGAAGAAGGTTTTCCGGAAATTGCAAGCATGTATAGAAATATTTCGGTTGCCGAAAAAGGACACGAACAGCGTTACCGCAAACTTCTGTCGAATATCGAATGTGGAAAGGTATTTGCAAAAGACAGTGAAATTACATGGCAATGCCGCAACTGCGGATTTATTTATGTTGGCAAACTGGCTCCGCAAACATGTCCTGCATGCAGGCATCCTCAAGCGTATTTTGAAATTATGAAAACAAATTATTAATATTGCATGTTTATCAAAATTCGAGGCTGTCGCAGATTGGCAGCCTTTATTATTTTGTCTGATTCAGTTGTTTTCAGCATTGCAGCATCCAAAAGATTTCGTTGATGATACGAATTATTTGATAACAAAAAATATTATAAATAAACAAAACATTAAATCAAAATTCTTGCATTTTTCATTAATTTTCGCTTGCAATTCATTATTAATAAACCATTTGCTAACGATTGTAAAGAATCAGTTTCGCAATGAAATTTTACAATGCGGCGCAATTAAACGGCATATCTTGAAAATTTTCATTATTTTTGTTGATTATTTTCATTAAAAACGTAAACAGAAATGGCAGGAATTGGCTCTATCATAAAAAAAATATTCGGTTCAAAAGCTGAACGCGACTGGAAATCTACTCAACCTTATGTTGAAAAAATTAAAGAAATATATCCTGAAATTGCAAAATTAAGCAACGACGAACTTCGCGCCCGTACAAAGGTTTTGCAACAAAAAATTCGAGACAGAATAAAAGAAAGCGAAGAAAAAATAAAAGAACTTAAACAACAGGTCAATTCTCCTGATATTGACATAAAAATCAAAGAAAAAACCTATGATGAAATTGACAGGATGGAAAAAGAAATAGATAAGTCCACCGAAGATATTTTGCTCGAAATTCTTCCCGAAGCATTTGCTATTGTGAAAGATACGGCACGACGGTTCAAAGAAAACGATGAAATTGAAGTTACAGCCACCGATTTTGATAAAAATCTGTCGGCAACACGGGAACAGATTCGCATAGAAGACGACAAGGCCTACTGGGCAACTTCGTGGATTGCAGGCGGAAACAAACAGCGTTGGGATATGGTGCATTATGATGTGCAACTGTTTGGCGGAGTAATTCTTCATCTGGGCAAAATAGCCGAAATGGCAACAGGCGAAGGAAAAACCCTTGTTGCCACATTGCCTGTTTTTCTGAATGCACTTGCAGGAAAAGGCGTACATGTTGTAACAGTGAACGATTATCTGGCAAAACGCGACTCTGAATGGATGGGACCGATTTATGAATTTCACGGGTTGTCGGTTGACTGTATCGACAAGCATCAACCCAATACCGATGCTCGCCGCAAAGCATATCTGGCAAATATTACGTTCGGAACAAACAACGAATTTGGCTTCGATTATCTTCGCGATAACATGGCAATCGGAATTGATGATTTGGTTCAGCAAAAACATCATTACGCAATCGTAGATGAAGTCGATTCGGTGTTGATTGACGATGCCCGTACGCCGTTGATTATTTCAGGACCCGTGCCTCGCGGCGATGACCAGCTTTTTGATGAATACAAACCTCTGGTTGAACAGCTTTATAATTTTCAAAAAAATTACGTTACGCAAATTCTTGGCGAAGCGCGCAAACTGATTGCCGAAGGCAACGAAACCGAAGGAGGTAAATTACTTTTGCGCGCTCATAAAGGATTGCCCAAATACAAACCGCTTATCAAATTTCTGAGCGAACAGGGAATGAAAGCCCTGCTTCAAAAAACAGAAAATACATATATGCAGGACAATAACCGTCAAATGCATATTATTACCGACGAACTGTTTTTTGTGATAGAAGAAAAAAACAATACGGTAGATTTGACAGATAAAGGTATTGACCTTATATCCAAAAAGGTTGAAGATACCAAATTTTTTGTGCTTCCCGACATAGGAAACGAAATTGCCGAACTTGAGAAAAAAGAACTGTCGGCAAAAGAAAAACTTGAAATAAAAGAAAATCTGCTTACCGATTACGCAATAAAATCGGAACGCGTACACACTGTTCATCAATTATTGAAAGCGTACGCAATGTTTGAAAAAGACGTTGAATACGTTGTTATGGACAACAAGGTAAAAATTGTAGATGAACAGACAGGACGTATCCTCGAAGGTCGCAGATATTCGGATGGTTTGCATCAGGCAATAGAAGCAAAGGAACATGTAAAAGTTGAAGATGCAACACAAACATTTGCGACAATTACACTGCAAAACTATTTCAGAATGTATCACAAACTTGCAGGTATGACGGGAACAGCCGAAACCGAAGCCGGCGAATTCTGGTCTATTTACAAACTCGATGTTGTTGTAATACCTACAAACAAGCCTGTAATTCGTATCGACCATAACGATTACGTTTATAAAACAAAACGTGAAAAATATAATGCCGTTATTAACGAAATAGTTCGTTTAAGCAAAGATTTGAACAGACCTGTACTTGTAGGAACAACATCGGTTGAAGTTTCGGAACTGTTGAGTAAAATGTTGAGATTGCGAGGAATAAAACACAACGTTTTGAACGCCAAACAGCATCAGCGCGAAGCCGATATAGTAGCCGAAGCCGGACAGCCCGGAGCAGTAACCATTGCTACAAACATGGCAGGTCGCGGCACCGATATTAAATTGGGAAAAGGCGTTAGAGAGTCCGGCGGACTTGCAATTATTGGCACCGAGCGGCATGAATCCCGTCGCGTTGACCGCCAGTTGCGCGGACGTTCCGGTCGTCAGGGCGACCCCGGAACTTCGCAATTCTACGTTTCGCTCGAGGACAATCTTATGCGCCTGTTCGGCTCTGAACGTATTGCAAAGGTAATGGATACGCTTGGATTGAAAGAAGGCGAAGTTATTCAGGCAGGATTAATTTCAAGATCAATAGAACGCGCCCAGCGAAAAGTTGAAGAAAACAATTTCGGTATTCGCAAGCGTCTGCTCGAATATGACGATGTAATGAATTCGCAGCGCGAAGTTATCTACCGCCGCCGGCGAAACGCTTTGTACGGCGACCGTGTTGAAGTTGATGTTATAAACATGATGAGCGATTATGCCGGAACTATTATTGACAAAAATGCAGGTAACATCGATTATGAAGCAATGTCGTTTGAAATTGTCCGTAATTTATCGGTTGAACCCGGATTTACCAAAGAAGAATTTGAAAACGGAAACAACACCGAACTTGCAGATAAATTACTCGAAAATATAGTCGGTTCATACGAAAATCGCATGAAATCAATTGCAGAAAAAATTTATCCCGTAATTAAAAACGTATATGAAAATCAAGGCTCGACTTATGAAAATATTTTGATTCCAATAAGCGATGGGCAACGGATATATCAAATAAGCATAAATCTCAAAAAAGCCTATGAAACGCAAGGCGCTGAATTTACAAAAGTTGTTATAAAAACCGTAGTGCTGATTACTATTGACGAATACTGGAAAGAACATCTCCGCGAAATGGACGAATTGAAACAGTCGGTTCAAAACGCAACTTATGAACAAAAAGACCCGCTGTTGATTTACAAATTCGAGTCGTTTAACTTGTTTGAAACCATGCTTACAAAAATTTGCAAGGATGTAAGCGCATTTTTATTGAGGGCAACTATTCCGTTGCGCGATAGAAATGTTGCCATACGCCGCGAAGAACAGCGCAAACGTACAGATATGTCGAGTTTGAAAACCGGACGTGAAAATTTGACTACAAACAGCAGCGAACAAAAAACAAACACTCCCGTACGTGTAGAAAAGAAAGTAGGCCGTAATGACCCGTGTCCATGCGGAAGCGGCAAAAAATATAAAAACTGCCACGGAAAAACGGTATGATTTATCAGGAAAAATAAATTGTTTAAACAAAAAAAGAGGCTGTCTTAAAATGGTATTTTAAGACAGCCTCTTTTTTATTTCCAATTTGTGAATATTTTATCCCATTTTCATAATATGATAAACATTCTGAACGTCATCGTCATCTTCAAATTTATCAATTAACTTTTCAATTTCCGCTTGTTGATCAGGCGTAAGTTCTTTAAGTTCAGCTGCAGGCAGTCGGTCGAATCCTGCGCTTACTATTTCAAAATTATTGTCTTCAATATATTTTTGTATTGCGCCGTAAGCTTCGTATGAGCCGTAAATAACAATATCGTTTTCGTCGGCAAAAACTTCTTCGCCTCCAAAATCTATAAGATTAAATTCAAGTTCTTCGAGATTGATACTGTCATTTTTTTTTATTTTGAAAATACATTTGTGTTCAAACATAAATTCAACGCTTCCGGATGTTCCAAGCGAGCCGTTGTGTTTGTTAAAATAACTGCGAATATTGGCAACTGTTCTCGTAGGATTATCTGTTGCCGTTTCTATTAAAAAAGCAATTCCGTAAGGTCCGTAACCTTCGTAAATCACTTCTTTATAATCGCTTTGGTCTTTTTCGGTAGCTCGTTTTATTGCCCGTTCTATGTTTTCTTTTGGCATATTTTCCGATTTTGCCGTTTGTATCAAAGCGCGCAAATGCGGATTTGTATTTGGGTCTCCGCCGTTTTTTGCGGCAATGGTTATTTCTTTACCCAGTTTGGTAAAAACGCGGGACATATTTCCCCAGCGCTTCAATTTCCTTGCCTTTCTGAATTCAAATGCCCTTCCCATAATTTCACGATTTTATTGATTTATATTCAAAACACGCAATTTGAAAAAAGATAGAGTCTTTGACTCTTTATCTTATCTGTTTAATTTCGGTTCTTTGTATGTATTTATCAATTTCTTGGGCTTCGACAGTTTTACTGTAATGCGTTTTTATTTTTTTATACACTTCCAGCGCTTTTGCATATTTTCCTAATTTTTCGTAAGATAAACCCGCTTTCATAAGATACTCCGCGCTAAATTCATTTTCGCGATAATTGGCGGCTTTCATAAAATATGAAGCGGCGTCATCGTACTGTTCCAATTCGACATAAGCATCTCCTATACCGCTATATGCTCGCGCCTGAAGTATTTCATCCTTTACATTGAAATCTTCCAACAGGGAAATTGCTTCTTCAAAATTTCCTAAATGAAGATTGCAAAAACCTGCATAAAAACAGGCAAGGCGTCCTGCTCCAGTCGAGCCGTATTCGTCGATAATTTCGTTGAAACCCAGGTTTATACCATCTCCATTTAGCGCTAAATAAAACGAATCGATTTCAAAATAACGTTGAGCTGGAAATAATTGTTCCTGCGCTGTATTTGCGCGAGGTTTTTCAACAAGATAAACATAACCCAGTATTGCAACTGTAACAACAACCGCTGCCGCAATAATTTTAATAATTTTCGTCTTATTTTCGGCTAAAAACTTTTCGCCTTTGCTTAATGCTTCGCCTACAACTTTAAGATTTTCTTCTTTTTTGATGTTTTTTGACATATTACAAAAGATTTTATTTTTGAGCCGCAAAATTAATAAAAATTTGACAATTTGATATTGATTATTTAAAAATTTATCTGAAATATTTGCAGCATTAACTGTCAAACTTCATTAATTTGCATATCAACGATGTGTATTTCACAACATTAGATAAATACATAAGCATATAAATTACTTGTTGCAGTAATGATGTATTTCCGATTATACATTTATTTTTTTGAAAAAAGATAATATATTAGTTTATTGCTGGTTTGGAAATTTGAATTAATATGATGAATTTCTGAAACTGGAAAAAATTATCTGTTTACTATATGCTTGCTATATGCTTGTATGATGTTAATAACTCTAAAAAATTTAATGTCCGATAAAAAAACAGGTAATTGCCTGATAATTGCATTTTTAAAATCATCAATCATTTTGATTATTGTTATATTATTGATAAACAAACATTTAAGAACTATTGATATTTTTATGCAATTTTTATTATTCTAAAATATTGAATTTTAATTTATAATAAAGTCATATTTTGATTAAAACCATCAATATTCAATCTATATTTTCACAATTAAGATATTTATTTACTATGTTTATTATCAGTATATTAAAAAATAAATGTTACAAAAACGTCTATATTTTTCATTGGTGAAATTTAATATAAAAATAAGGATTGTATATTTGCAATATTAATTTTAAATTATAACAAAAACTATGTCTAACAAAAATTTTAAAACATTACAACTATGAAGCAAATCAAGTATTTTAACGGAAGTTTTCTTTTGTTTGTAGCGATCTTCATTTTTACAGGATGCGCCGATACGGATGACGGTTCGTATGTGTCGCCGATTACTGTTTCGGAAAAAACAAACGGCGACTGGCATTTATTGAATCTGACACAAATAGATGAAACAGCAAAAAAAGCAGGTTTGAATCCATCCGAAATGTCGCTTACCGACCAGTTTGAATTTACCACATTTGGCATTACGCTGAATGTGGATGACGATGGAAATCCAACATCTTATGCAGTAAGCGGAAATGCTCCAGATATTTTCAATGAACAGGGCTATTGGTCATTGGATACTGATTTTCCGCAAACTAACGGAACGCCGCCAACTATTTTACTGTATGGAGATGCGGCAAAAACACAAAAAACGGGTAAACTCAGTATTACAGGCATACCCGGAGCAACGCCGGAAATGGAGTTGAAACTTACAAGAACATCAAATAATGTTCCTTTCGTATCTTATCAATTTAAACTAACAAAAAACCAGTAGAATTATGAAAAAAACAATATTTTGCATTACCGGTTTTATAATGCTGTCTGCATTGACATTGCGCGCTGCCGATATTACTCCTGACAAATACTGGACAGTTCCGGCAGTATATGCAATGGATGAACAGGTTACATGGTATTTCGATTTTGGAAGCACCAGCCCGTCAGTACTTCCCGACAACTCGCCTCTTTACATGTGGATATGGTCGCCTAATAATCCGACAAACGACATAATACCCTTAGATAGCGAAGGAAACAGAATTTGGAAAATAACTCTTATTCCAACAGATTTTTTCGGATTAACGCAGGAAGAAATATATGCTCATTCCGACCACGCTTTTAACTTTCTGTTGAGGTCGGCAAATTTTGATGACTACCACACGGGAACTCTCGTAATCAAAACCAACACAAATTATATAAGCGATTTTGCCGCAAGCGGTGAGATATGGACTTATTATTCAACAGAAGACAACAACACGCAGGCAATTCCCGGTAAAAATGTATATTCGACAAGCAATGTGTCTATTCTGTTTAATGCAAATATCATTCCTGAATTTGAGGATGCGGCGTCAGGTTTAAAAGGCGTTCATATTCATGCCGGCTATAATAATTTTGCCGACCATAACATCGAATATCATGCATGGGAAACAACCGGATGCGACCCGCAATCTGCCTGTTATACGGAATTTAAACATTTGGGTAATGGAATTTACAAGAAAGACCTTGTTCCTTACCAATATTTTCAGGCGCTGGAAGAAGATGAATTTACAAATTTTGAATTTTTATTGGTGCAGGATGACTGGAGCGCTAACACGCCAAACTACATTATTTATGCCGCAGATGCTGTTGTTCCTCCTCCTCCGAGTTTATATTTCTTTCCAGTAAAAATAAGTTTGAAAGATATACTGGTTATATCGCGCGAAAATAATAACAGAGGACAGTTTCTGTCATATACCATTACCGGCGGAAGCAAAACAGTATCAGGCAACATGACAGGTTCTGCTCCTATGGCTCTTCAACGCGCGTTTGTAAATCTTGTTGAAGAATTTAAAGGAATGGACATATCAAGTCTCAGAGTTACAATCAAAGACCAAAACGATTTTGAAATATATTCGGGAGACATACCATTAGTGATTGAAGATTAACATTTAAAACTGAAAGATGATGAATTTTAGAAATTTTACAAAATATATTGCGTTGATAATTACAATTTTTATTTTTATCAACCGGTCGGCGTTTGCTCAGCAGCATATTACAGTAAACGGAACGGTAATCGACGAAAACAATATGCCGCTTGAAGGAGTGAGCGTTATTGCCTCTGCGTTAGAGGGAGCAACAACCAATGATAACGGAAAATTTACATTATCGGTTGAACAGGGAACGCAACTTGTATTTTCGTATATCGGATATGTTACGCAGACGCTACAGGCTCAACCGACCATGACAGTTCAATTATTGCCTGATGCAATAGGACTGGAGCAGGCAACAGTTGTTGCAATAGGATACGGTTCTGTTCGCAAATCCGATTTGACAGGAGCAATATCATCGGTTTCGGCGGCAGATTTCAAACAGGGAATCATATCTTCGACCGAACAGTTGTTGCAGGGAAAAATAGCAGGTTTGACTGTTGTGCAGGGCAGCGGCGATCCGACAACAGGAGCTTCCGTGCGTTTGCGCGGCGGAACTTCATTGACGGCGAGCAACAGCCCTCTTTTTGTTGTGGACGGTATTTCAGGAATTGATATTAATACAATTCAACCCGGAGAAATTCTCTCATTCGATGTACTGAAAGATGCTTCGGCTACCGCAATTTACGGTTCAAGAGGAGCAAACGGCGTAATTATTGTTACAACAAATCGCGAGAAAAAAGGAGGAAGCATAATCTATAACGGATATGCGGCTGTAGGTTATGTTGCAAAAAACCTTGACCTCTTATCCGCCGACCAGTGGCGGCAATATGTTCGCGAAAACAACATTGGCGCGGCAATAGATTTCGGAGGCAATACCGACTGGCAAAAAGAACTGGAACAAACAGCCGTTTCTCACTATCATAATCTTGCTTTTTCTTCGGGAACGGACAACGGAGGCTTTCGCGCTTCAATAAATTATTTAGATCATGAAGGCGTTATAATAAACAGTTTTTTGCAGCGCATGGGCGGAAGTATTACCGCATATCAATACGGATTTAATAAAAAATTGAAACTTGAATTCAGTTTACATGCCAATACAGATAAATGGACAGGTATAGAATACGGAATTTTTGACCGCGCTTATACTTTGAATCCAACGGTTCCTGTAAAACAAAACGGAGAATATACCCAAATAGGAGGCACATTGAACAACAACCCTGTGGAATTGCAAAACAACCGCAATGACGACAGTTCGCGAAAACGTTTGCTGGGTTACCTTAAAGCCGAAGTAAGTATTATAGACGGATTAAAAGCCATAGCAAATATTTCGTATGAATACAATTTAAATCAGGGACGTTTTTATCGCCCGTCTTATGCCTTTGAAGGTCTTACCGATAAAGGTTACGGGAGTAAAACGATTGCCGACTATACAAATACGCAGTTTGAATCGTATTTGACCTACGAACATACGTTTGCCGAAAAACATCGCTTCAACGCAATGCTCGGCTATTCGTTTTTGACCAACATGTACGAAGGGTCGGGCGCCGAACGCAGAGGTTTTGATACGGATGCTTTCCTGTATAACAATCTGGCTGCCGGGCAGGATTTTCGCATGGGAGATGTGTATTCGTACAAGGGAAATTCGCGTTTGATTTCTTTTTTCGGACGTGTAAATTACAGTTTCAACAATAAATATTTGCTCACTGCTACGCTGCGCAGCGATGGTTCAACGCGTCTTGGCGAAAACAACAAATGGGGATTTTTTCCTTCGATATCGGCAGCATGGAAAATTTCGGACGAAGAGTTTATGGAATCTGCCGAAGATTATTTGTCGAATTTGAAACTGCGAGCAGGTTTTGGAGTTACCGGAAATCAGGACGGAGTAGGAGAATATAAATCGCTGGCATTAATGGGAACAACAGGCGGCGCCGCATATTATGATGCTGCTGCCGGAGTTTGGAAACAATCGTACGGAGTTACGCAAAATCCCAATCCCGATTTGAAATGGGAATCAACGGCGCAAACAAACATAGGCATTGATTTTACACTGTTTCACAAAATAAATGCAACTGTTGACTGGTATTACAAAAAAACCAGCGATTTACTTTATACTTACAGCGTTCCAATGCCTCCCTACCTTTTATCGACAATGCTGGCAAATGTTGGCGATTTAAGCAATACAGGCATTGAATTAACCTTAAATTCAAATATTTTCAAAACACAAAATTTTTCGTGGGATGGAACTTTGACATTGGCGCATAACAGACAAAAGATATTAAAACTGTCAAATGATATTTATCAAACAGATGTTGTTTATTCGGGTTTGCTGCACGGTTTAACAGGACTTTCAAACGTGTTTTCACAAATTCTTAAAGAAAGCTACCCCGTAGGAACTTTTTATGGACCGCGTTTTGAAGGTTTGGATGAAAACGGAAAATTTATTTTGGCAAATAACGGCGAGCCTGAAATACTTGGAGATGTACAGCCCGATTTAACGCTCGGTTTGGCATTTGATTTTACATACCGTAATTTCGATTTGAATATTTCCGCCTATGGAATGTTCGGGCAGAAAGTATTAAACGCACAAGCCATGAATATAAGTTATGCAGGTCGAGCTCCGAGTTATAACGTATTGGATTCGTATCTTAAAAGCGGAATAAACGATAATGTAACATATTCGAGTTACTGGATAGAAAACGCTTCGTTTTTACGTCTTCAGGGAATAACGTTAGGATATACTTTTCCATCTTCATTCCTGAAAAAAATAGGCATTAATAAACTGAGATGCTATATAACAGGCGAAAATTTATTTGTAATAACAGGTTATAACGGCATCGACCCTGAAATAAGTATTGACGGACTTGCTACTCCCGGTATCGACAAATCAATAAGCACATCTTCTGCCGATAACGTAAATTATTACCCGCGTCCGAGAACTTTTTCTTTGGGCGTAAATATTTCATTCTAAACATTTAATATAAATCAAATTATGAAAATCAAATTAATAATATCAATAATAATTCTCCTTGCTTTCAGCGCTTGTACCGATCTTTCGGAAAAACTCTACGACAGAGTAACAACATCCGAATACGGTTTAACCGAAGGAGAAATAGAAACAATTGTAGGACGTGCTTACGCATCGTTAAGAGGATACAGCGACAATGCCGAAGGCGGCACTCATGCATATCCTGCATGCGAATATGTATTTTTTCTGACATCAATCAGTTCCGACGAATGTACCTTACCTACCCGATATGGCGGCGACTGGTTTGATGATGGACAATATCAGGCACTGCAAAAACATACATGGCAACCAGATAACAAAACAGTTTGGAGCGCATGGAAATATTGCTATTCCGGCATTTCTTCGGTAAATGCAGTGATTTATCAAACCGAAAAATCTCCGCTGTCGGATGAAGCTAAAGAAAAAATATTTGCAGAACTCAGAGCAGTAAGGGCTTATTATTATTATCGCCTGCTGGATTTATTCGGCAACGTTCCTGTTACTACAAATTACGAAGATTTGGAATTGCCGGCTAATTCGAGCAGAGCCGATGTATATGCATTTGTCGAAAATGAATTGCTCGACATAATCGACCTGCTGCCTGCAAGCGGTTATGGACGAATGACGCAAAATGCGGCTAATTGCCTTTTGGCTCGTTTGTATTTAAATTCCGAAGTTTATATCGGTCGGCAGCGCTGGCAGGATTGTCTGGATGTTTGCGCTAAAATAACAGGAAGTCTGGAATCCGATTATTTTACAAATTTTCTGACCAACAACGAGGTTTCGCAGGAAATAATTTTCTCCATACCCTACGATCACAAAGCCGGAACAGTAGGAAACTACATGGCTTCGATGACTTTTCATTATGAACAGAAATGGGCAATTTCAGCTGCCGGCGACTATCAGTGGTGCGGAAACGGAATGTGTGCACAGCCGGGGCTTTACAGCAGTTTTGAAGAAAACGATATTCGCAGAAAATCAATACTCATAGGCGAACAAATCGACCTGCGTACAAATTCCGTAATCACTATGCCGGGAAACGGAGGCAATCAGCCTTTGATTTATACCGAGGACATTTCCGATTTTACATCGGCATTGCAGAATGAAGGCGCGCGTTTGAAAAAATATGAAGTCAAAGCGGGAGAAACATGGGAACGCGATCACGATTTGGTAATAATGCGTTATGCGGAAGTATTGATGATGCAGGCAGAATGTTATGTTCGTTTGGGAGCATCGGCCTTAGCGCGTCCGTATGTAGAACAAATCCGTTCGCGAGCAGGTCTTTCTACACCCGAAACTATAGATTTGGCTTTTATCAACGAAGAACTGAAACGTGAATTTGTGTTTGAAGATCATCGTCGGACGGACAATATACGATTTGGCGATTTCTTTAACCCATGGTGGGAAAAAAACGCCGACCCGACTGACAGGCATACGGGAATATTTCCTATTCCTTCTTTTGAAAGACAAAAAAACGGAAAATTGACACAAAATCCGGGTTATACCGATTAGCAATAAACATTAACCCTTGCACAGGGTTGCACAAAAACAACATGCAATCCTGTGTTTTTATGTAATTTAATTTAATTCAAGCAACAACTAAAATATAGAAAATGAAAAATCTTTTTTGCTTAATATTAATAACGGCAATGCCTTTTTTGAACAGTTGCAGCAGCAACGACAATCATTCGGAACAGCCGTTCGGCGTAACGCCTGCAAATCCTGTTCCGGTACAAAAAAGCAATGAAATGAAAGTTTACGCTCATTATATGCCATGGTTTGAAACAAAAGAAACATCAACGGATGGAAAATGGGGCTGGCACTGGACTATGGCAAATAAAAATCCTGATATTATTACAGATGGAAAACGTCAAATAGCATCATGGTATTATCCATCTATTGGTCCGTATGCATCAAGCGACCCTGATGTGATTGAATATCATTTATTGTTGATGAAATATTCCGGCATTGATGGCGTACTGGTTGACTGGTATGGAATCAGCAATTACAATGACCTTCCTGCAATCAACAAAAATGCGGAAGCGCTTTTTAAGGCTATCGAAAAAACAGGACTGGAATTTGCTTTTGTATATGAAGACAGGTTTTTACAGGGAGACCGCGAAGCGCAGATTTATCAGGCGCAGCAAGATATCAGACACTTGCAAAACAACTATTTCAACAAAGATTATTATATAAAAATCAACGGAAAACCTTTGCTGCTCATATTCGGACCCATTACCATAAAAACCGAAGCCGACTGGACTCGAGTTTTCAGCATCATCAACAATAAGCCTGAATTTCTGACTCTGTACGAACATTCAAACTTGGCGGGAAACAATGCAAACGGCGAGTACATGTGGGTTTTTCAAAATCCTGCGCCGGATGTTCAATATCATAAAAAAGATGATTTTTCGATATTTTTCGGCGGCGCCTATCCGGGATTTCGCGATTATTATGAGCAGGGCGGTGGCGGAGCGCATCTGTTTGATATAGATTACGAAAACGGGAATTTATATAAAAATCTTCTTAATATGGCTAAACAGGAGAGCATGAATTTTCTCCAACTTGTTACATGGAACGATTTTGGCGAAGGTACCATGATTGAACCCACGCTTGAATTTGGATACGAGTTTCTTAAAAGCACGCAAACATTCACAGGCGTAAATTATACGGAAAGCCAGTTAATGTTGATACGAAAACTTTTTGATTGCAGAAAAGAATTTAAAAACGACAAGGAAATAAATAAAAAATTAGACCAAATATTTTATTATATGGTTTCTTTGCAAATTGATAAAGCCGCAGAATTGATACAAACAATAGAAAACAACTAAATTAAATTAATAATGAAAAAAATTAAATTAATAACATCAATTTTATTAACAATTATTATTGTTACAGCATGTAACAGCAATAAAGAAATTATTGTTTTTTCACCGAGTGGCAATATATTTGCAGAATTTGAACTGAAAAACGGAAAACCTTATTACAGAATAGTAAAAAACAACAAGCAAGTTATTGATTTTTCACGACTTGGATTTGACTTAAACGAAAAAAATTCCTTTAATGAAAATTTCATGATAAAAAACACAACAGAATCATCATTCGACCAGACATGGGAACAACCATGGGGCGAAGAAATTTTTGTACGAAATCATTATAACGAATTAACCGTTGAATTACAGGAAATTGAAGGAAAACAACGCCTGTTGACACTTATTTTTCGAGTGTTTGATGATGGAGCAGGTTTTCGCTATGTTTTTCCCGAACAGCCGAATTTAACAGATTTTGAAATTACAGATGAACTTACAGAATTTTCATTGAGCGAAGATTTGCATGCATGGCACATAACTGCCTATAAAGGAGAATATTATGAAAATCTTTATAAAAAATCACTCATTAGCAAAATTGGCGATACGGTAAGCACTCCATTGACAATCGAAACCGATGACGGGCAGTATATTACAATTCATGAAGCAAACCTTGCCGATTATGCGGCAATGAACCTGTACCCGAAACATAATTCAACAACATTAAAAGTTGATTTGACGCCATGGTCAACAGGTATCAAGGTATATGCCCGAACTCCTTTTGCAACACCTTGGCGTACTGTTATTCTGGCAAATAACTTGAATGCTCTGGTAAATTCACGCATCATGCTCAATCTGAACGAACCATGTAAAATAGAAAATACAGACTGGATAAAACCTTCCAAATATGTGGGAATATGGTGGGAAATGCACTTGGAAAAAAGCACTTGGGGACAAAGCGAAAAACATGGCGCAAACACAAAAAATGTAATGTCATTCATTGATTTTGCCGCAGCAAACAATTTTCAGTCTGTTTTGGTTGAAGGCTGGAATTACGGATGGGATGGAAAATGGTCGGGACATGGCGAACAATTTATCTTTACAAAACCTTATCCCGATTTTGATATAAAGAAAATTACCGATTATGCGACAAAAAAAGGCGTTAAATTAATAGGACACCACGAAACCGGCGGCTCGACTGTCAATTATGAAAATCAAATGAAAGATGCCTTTGCTTTTTATAAAAAATATGGAATCGATGCGGTAAAGACAGGTTATGTTGCAAAACTGCTGGATGGAAAAGAACTGCACAGCAGTCAGTATGGAGTAAGACATTATCGCAAGGTAATTGAAACAGCGGCAAACAGCCAAATTATGATAGACAATCACGAACCTGTGATGCCTACAGGCTTGCAGCGTACATATCCAAATCTGATGACTCAGGAAGGCGTACGCGGACAGGAATATGACGCATGGTCAAGAGATGGAGGCAATCCTCCCGAACATACAACAGTTCTTCCTTTTACGCGTTGTTTGGCAGGTCCTGTAGATTTTACTTTCGGTACGTTCAGTTTTATAAATCCTGTTTATCCGCAAACACGTGTACAAACAACGCTTGCAAAACAGCTGGCTTTGTATGTAGTGATTTACAGTCCGCTGCAAATGGCTTCCGATTTGCTCGAAAATTATGAAGGTAACCCTGCATTTGAATTTATCCGCATTGTACCTGTCGATTGGTCTGAAACAATTATAAAAGAAGGCAAAATAGGAGACTATGTTGTAACTGCGCGGAAAGATAAACATTCTGACGACTGGTTTATTGGCGCAATTACAGACGAAAACGAGCGTAATTTGAGAATTGATTTTTCATTTTTGGATAAAGACAAAAAATATACGGCAAAAATATTTAAAGATGCATCAGATGCCGAATGGAAAACAAATCCATATTCAATTGTGATTGAAGAACAGGAAGCAGATGCAAATACAATAATGGATCTATATCTTGCATCAGGCGGCGGAGCGGCTGTTTGGATAAAAGCCGAATAAAATTTTGCCTTAATGATATAAAAGCAAATTAAGAAACTGTTTAAATTCAACAAAAATAATATGATTAATTGAATTTCAATTGGCTAATTGATATTTATTTTGTGTCTTTGTGATTATCAATAATATAACTCGCGAAGCGATGGACAAAACAAATTATTCAACCAACCTGACTGAAAAACAGTACGAAGTTATTAAAAACTTTTTGGAAACAAAAATCGGAAGACTAAAACATTTGTTGAAAGAAATTATTAATGCCATGTTTTATCCTGTAAAAACAGACTGTAAATGGCGACTTTTACTCAATGATTTTCCAAAATGGATTATTACGGTAAATGGAAAAAGATTGTACACCGGAAGAAATAAACGAAATATTGCGCAACAAATTACGGAAGTATCAAGGCAAATTAAAGTCTCCGATCTCAGGAATAATAGACAGTCAGAGCATAAAAACGACAAGTGTATGAGGAGAAAAAATCGGTTTTGATGGAAACAAAAAAGTAAAAAAACGCAAGCGCCACATAATAACGATTGCCTCTGCCGATAGTGGTTTATGCAG
>JAISOH010000201.1 GCA_031275825.1 Prevotellaceae bacterium
TTGAAGATGCTTTTAAACGTTTGCTCAAGCCATCGATAGAAACAGAATTTGCCAATGCAGGCAAAGAAAAAGCAGACAAAGAAGCCGTGCGCGTATTTGCCGAAAATTTGCGGCAGCTTTTGCTTGCTCCTCCGCTGGGACAAAAACGCGTGCTGGGTATAGACCCGGGATACAGAACGGGCTGCAAACTGGTTTGTTTGGATGAACAGGGAAATTTGCTGCACAATGAAACCGTTTATCCTCATCCGCCGCAAAACGAAAAAAGAAAAGCCGCCGCAAAAATATCATATCTGATTTCCGCATATTTGATTGATGCTGTTGCCATAGGCAACGGAACAGCAAGCCGCGAAACAGAACAGCTTGTTACAAACATACGTTACAACCGCAAAATACAGGTGTTTGTTGTAAGCGAAAATGGAGCATCAATATATTCGGCTTCAAAAGTCGCAAGAGAAGAATTTCCGGAATATGATGTTACGGTTAGAGGAGCGGTGAGTATTGCACGGCGCCTGATGGACCCGTTAGCCGAACTTGTAAAAATAGACCCAAAAAGCATAGGAGTCGGACAATATCAGCACGATGTAAATCAAACTTTATTGAAAAAAAGCCTTGACCAGACAGTTGTCAACTGCGTCAATTCGGTAGGAGTAAATGTAAATACCGCCGGCAAACATTTGTTAATGTATGTATCGGGACTTGGGGCTGCTTTGGCTCAAAACATAGTAAACTATCGCATCGAAAACGGCTTTTTCAAAACACGTAAAGAACTCCTGAATGTGCCGCGAATGGGCGAAAAAGCATTTGAACAGAGCGCAGGATTTTTAAGAATACAGGGAGGAGATAATCCTTTGGACAACTCAGCCGTTCATCCCGAAAGTTATTGCACGGTAGAGCGCATGGCAAAAGATTTGAACTGCTCAATAGAAGAATTGATTTCGAATAAATCGTTAAAAAAGAACCTGAAGCTTGAAAAATATATAACAGAAACCACAGGCATGCCTACGCTTCTTGATATTATGGACGAACTGGACAAACCCGGACGCGACCCGCGCCAAACGGTTAAAGTATTTTCGTTTGACCCGACAATAAAAACCATTGAAGATTTGAAAGAAGGCGATGTGCTTCCGGGTATTGTTAACAATATCACTAATTTTGGCTGTTTTGTAGATATAGGAATCAAGGAAAACGGGCTGGTACACATATCAGAACTGGCAAATAGGTTTATATCGGATCCGGCTCAAACAGTTTCGATTCATCAGCATGTAAAGGTTAAAGTTTTGAGCATAGATATAATACGCAAACGCATACAACTGTCAATGAAAGGAATTTGAACCGTAACGGGTAGCGCAAACGCACAAATAATGCATCTAAACGAAAAGCAGCATGAAACAAAGATTTCCATGTCAAATTACCCGAAATTTAACATACTTTGCCCCTGAATATTACTGGCATTTGCCGCCGGTTATTGCTTATTGTTTATTTTTAGTATCTTTGCAACCGTATGAATTTATTTTTTGAGGAAAAACAAACTGTTGCGCAACGCATTAAGAAACACCAGACAGGAATATATCTGACTGTTATACTACATTTGCTGATACTTGTATTTTTGCTTGCATCAAAAATCAATTCGGTAAAAGAAAAAAAACTGACCATTGCCGTAGATTTTTCGCGCGAAACGGCAAAAGAAGCGGAAGAAAAACTTTTACATGAAAAAGAAAAACTTGTTGCCGAGATTGACAAACTGCTCAAAGAGGCGCGCAACGGCAAAGTAATACGTAACGTTGCCGTAAATACAGAAGATTTGCCGGTTTCAACATTGAAAGATGACAAGGGAATAAACGAAAAAGTTTACGAAGATGCGCGGCTGTTGCAGGAAAAATTAGATGAAAGCCGAAAAAAAATGCAGGATTTGCAAACATCAAAAAACGAAATTCCTGTTTACGACAAAACAGAAAGCAATCAACCAAAAAACGAAAGTTATAAAGGAGCCTCGGTAATCACATATATGCTTGAAGGAAGGAAGGCAATGTATTTACCGGTGCCGGTTTATAAATGTTTGCCGGGCGGAGATGTGTGCGTACAGATAGAAGTAAATCAAAGCGGTTATGTAATCAGAGCAAATGTGGTTTCGACAGTATCGGCAAGCGACGAATGTTTACGTCAGGAAGCAATAAATGCGGCAAAACTGTCGCGGTTTAATAAAAGCGATTCCGCTCCCGAATTGCAGACAGGAACAATTGTTTACAGGTTTATTGCGCAGCAGTAAATTTTTTAATCATAAAATACAGAATGAAAACAAAAATATTAACTGTTTACAAGTGTTAGCACAAACTGAAAACAAGGCAGCTTTATTATGTTTGCATCAAATGCGATACAGTCCTGTCAATCATATAGCCAAAGCAACAGACAAAATAAATATTTCATTAATAATTTGCAATTATTTTATTGAATTATATTTTTTTTATTAATTTTGCGCTTTACTCAATTTTTTGAAAATAAAACTGTATAGTACATGTCAAAAATTATAGCAATAGCAAATCAAAAGGGAGGAGTAGGCAAAACAACAACTGCGGTTAATCTGTCGGCAAGTCTGGCAGTTTTGGAACATCGCATTTTGTTGATAGACGCCGACCCGCAGGCAAACAGCACATCCACTTTGGGTTTTGAACTCAACAATATCCAAAATTCAATTTACGAATGTCTGGTTGAAAGAATCTCGCCACGCAATGCAATACTTAATACCGAAATAAAAGGTTTTGACCTTATACCTTCTCATATAGATCTGGTAGGCGCCGAAATAGAAATGGTAAAAATTCCCGACCGCGAACAAATGATGAAATCAATAATAGGCAACTTTAAAGATGATTACGATTTTATTATTATCGACTGCTCGCCATCACTGGGAATAATCACCGTAAACGCATTAACGGCTGCCGATTCGGTAATAATTCCCGTACAGTGCGAATATTATGCGCTTGAAGGCTTGGGAAAATTGTTGAATACAATAAAGATAATACAGGCAAAACTCAATCCCGACCTGTTAATCGAAGGATTTTTGCTGTCGATGTTCGATTCGCGCCTGCGCCTGTCAAATCAGGTTGTTGATGAAGTACGCTCGCATTTCAAAGATATGGTTTTTGATACTGTAATACAAAGAAACGTGAAACTTGCCGAAGCCCCATCCCACAACAAACCTGTAATTCTGTACGATGCAGGTTCAAGCGGCGCTGCAAGTTATCTTAATCTGGCACGGGAACTTATTCAACGTATAAACCAAAGACAACAGCAGGAAAGTAAATAAAACAGTCAATCATTATGATTAAGGACAGTATTGTAAAATCAACTATGGCAAAAAAAGAATCCGCTCTGGGAAAAGGACTGGGCGCTCTGCTCGGAGATGCGCAAAATGTAGAACCTGTTCGCGAACAGGTTCGCGGAATATCCGAAATAAATATTGACGATATTGAAGTAAACCCCTATCAGCCGCGAACAAACTTTGACGAAGATACGCTTAACGAATTATCCGAATCAATAAAAGAACACGGGATAATTCAACCGGTAACAGTTCGTCAAATTGATGGAAAGTATCAAATAATAAGCGGCGAACGCCGGTTTAGAGCCTCAAAAATTGCAGGATTGAAAAAAATACCCGCATACATCAGAACATCCGACGACCAGGGCATGCTCGAACTTGCACTGATAGAAAATATCCAGCGCGAAGATTTGGACGCAATAGAAGTTGCAACAAGCTTTAACCGCCTTATTGAAGAATGCGACCTTACGCAGGAATCGCTTGGCAGCCGCGTAGGTAAAAAACGCGCAACGGTTACAAACTATCTGCGCCTGCTTAAACTTCCTGCTGAAATACAGCTGTATATCCGCAACAAACAAATGTCGATGGGACATGCAAGAGCAATTCTTAATATAGAAAACGAAAAACTGCAAAAGAACCTTGCAAAAAAAATTGTTGATGAAAGTTGGAGTGTCCGTCAGGTTGAAGACACCGTGCGAAAACTCACGCAGGAAAAAACGCAAAAAAACGCAACCGAACAGCATGTCGAAGAATTTCCCGAAAAATATTACAAACTGACAGATTCGCTGAGAAAATATTTTAACAGCAACGTAAATATAAAACCCGACAAAAACGGCGGAGGACGTATCATAATAACATTCGGCAATGAAACGGAAATAGACAGATTGCAGGAAAAACTTGATGCATGGATTTGGTAGAATAATGGATAATTTGTTTTGTTCGTAATTGCGAGGAGCATAGCGACGAAACAAAACGTCATTGCGAAAGCGAGGGTTTTGCCCGAAGCAGGAAGCAAACCGGAGAATAATTAATAATAAATAATAAATAATAAATAATAAACAAATGAAACAACAGTAAATAAAATAAGACGACCCGCTGAACGATCTTTTTTCATGAATAAAATTTTAGTCATAATATTGATTGTTTATAGTTAACTACTCTTTTTGTTCAGCGGTGTCTTTTTAATTGATAATAGAAAATGTCACGTCAGGGACAAACAAATTTATAAAGAAAAATGATAAAAAAATTTCTGGATTGCTTCCCGCTTCAGGCTAATGCCCTCGCTTTCGCAATGACGAACAAAAAAAGGCAAAACGTCATTGCGAGGAGCGCAGCGACGAAGCAAACCGGAAATAATAGACAATGGATAATGAATAATAAACAATAAATAACAGGGATGACCCGCCGAACTATCTTTTTCATGAATGAAATTTCAGGAACAATATTGTTTTATAATTTTTTTGTTCGGCGGCGTCTCTGTTAAATTAACAGTGAATAATTAACAATTAATAATTAATGAATAATAAACAATAAATAACAGGACGTTCCGCCGAACAGTTTTTTCATTGTTGATTTATTAATAAAATTTTTACATTTAGATAATGACTTTTTTTAGTTCGGCGGCGTCTTTTTAATAGATAAATAGACAATGGATAATGAAAAAGCACGTCATTGCGAGGAATGAAACGACAAAAGCAAAACGTCATTGCGAACGAAGTGAAGCAAACCGGAGAAACAAAAGAAAATAATGAATAAAAAAACAGAAAATAAAACAACAGGCAATGGCTGGATTGCTTCGGGTTTCACCCTCGCAATGACGGACAAAAGTTGATTAGCAGGCAGGAAATGGCATAGACTTCGCAGGCGGGGTAACCCGCTTGGCGAAGATGGCG
>JAISOH010000082.1 GCA_031275825.1 Prevotellaceae bacterium
TGAAAGATATAAAATACAATCTGAACGAATGTGAACTTATTGGAGACAGAGCCTATATAAGCGCTGATTATCAAATGGATTTGTTCTCAAACAGACAAATAAAACTTTCTGTTCCGCTACGCTGCAATCAACTCAACCCGACCGAATTTTCCAAATTAAAACGCCGAAAACGTAAACTAATTGAAACCTTGTTTTCGCAGCTTGACAGGCAATTTTCAGTGAACGTTAATTTTGCTAAAACTTTTGACGGTTTGGCTACAAGAATTATATCTAAAATCACAGCTTTAACGATGATCCAATACCTCAATTTATTTGTCTTTAATCGTCCCTTAAATATTATCAAATGCAATATTTCCTAAATGCACAACAGGTTGTGTAAAATATTAATTATATAAAACAATCACGATAAAATTTAAAAATCAGAACCGCTTGTCGGCAACATGTTTCGGATGCATTTTGCTGTGTCGATTTTCAATTCAAACGGCGGCGCACATCGCCAAACAATCTGTTTACGGTATGTTTTATTAACGGCTAATATTCATCTCCCAATACAAAAACATTGCTGGGAGATGTGCGCGGAAGCACATAAAGATTGACGTTTATACCTTTTTCTTCAAGTTTATCGGCAACGGTTTTATACGCAAGTTGAGGAGTATTGTTTTCTTTGCTCAAATGGCAAAGCCAGACATGGCTTAATTTTCCGTTAATATTTTCCGACAAAAATTCGGCGGTCTGCATGTTGCTTAAATGTCCCGTATTTCCTTTTATCCTCTGTTTCAGCGATAATGGATATTTTCCCGAATCAAGCATTTGTTCATCATAATTTGCTTCAATAACCAGATAATTTGCCTTAATGATATGTTCTTTTGCTTTTTCGCAAATATAACCCAAATCGGTAACAAGCGTAAAGCGTTTGTCGTTAAAGCACACCGTATAGCCGACACAGTCGCACCCATCGTGTGAAATTTCAAAGGCTTCTATTGTAAAATCATCAAACGCAACAGGCATGGTTTTTTCTATAATACGCTTGCCCGAATATACTTTTTGCCGAAATATGCAACTGTTGTCCATTGCATTATGGGTTTTTTCGGTAGCATATACGGGCAAAAACGATTTCTCGCTCAAAACGCCGGCTGATTTTATGTGGTCAATATGGTCGTGAGTAATAAACGCCGCGCGAACTTTATTTAAATCAAAGCCTGCGTTGTGCAAACGTTTTTTTATGTTTCTGACGGCAATTCCCGCATCAATCAAGATTCCATAATCGTTTGTTCCTATATAAAAACAGTTTCCGCTGCTACCGCTTGCAAGACTTATAAAATTAATTTGCATTTTTCTTTTTTTGATGCGCAAAGATAAAATTAATATTCCGAATAAGCCGTGTCGGGTTTTAATTTGAAATACATTCTTTTGCGTATAAAGATAATTTTCGGCAAAGATGAAGATAAATTTTCGTACTGACAGCGATAAATTTCTATAAGCATCCCCGAAAATTTCTGTAAGGATAGAAATTTTTGTGCATAAGCATCCATGAAAATTTCCGTAAAGACAGAAATTTTTACGCATACTGATAGAAATTTACGGCGATGAATACAGTCAAAATAACATTCGCAAATCATTTTAATTTGGGGAATTTATGAATTTTCAAAATTGTTTTTCTAATTTCGCAAAATTTTTATAAACAAAATGATTTATCCCGATACATACGAAATAAAAACAGGCTTCGACAAAATTCGCAAAATGGTTGAAAATAATTGTGTTACCAGACTGGCAAAACAAAAACTGCAAGATGTGGAATTTTCGTCAGATTATGATTTTGTATGTGTTAAATTACGTCAAACAAATGAAATGCAAAACATTTTGAAGTTTGAAAATAATTTTCCCGAATGTTCTTACATTGATATTGTCGATTTTATTAAAAAAATTACAGTTCACGGAACCTATATGCTTGCCGCCGAACTGTTCGATTTGGCTAAAGCCATGCACAGCGCAAAAAATATTGTTGCATGGTTTAAAAACTGCGACGAACAGAAATATCCCGAGCTGAAAAAAATAACAAAACATATCATTATTTTTCCCGCTGTACTGTCAAAAATTGAAGAAGTGGTAAACAAATTCGGACAAATAAAAGACAATGCTTCGCCCGAATTGCTGCATATTCGTAAAACTGTTGCAATCTGTCAACAGCAAATCAGTAAAAAAATACATAATATTCTCAAATCGGCGCAAAATGAAGGAATTGTAGATGATGATGCAAGCATTTCGGTGCGTGACGGACGAATGGTAATTCCTGTAAACAGCGCAAATAAAAGGAAAATAAAAGGTTTTGTACACGATGAATCGGCAACAGGAAAAACATCCTATATTGAACCTGTTGAAATTGTAGAACTCAATAATGAAATAAAAATTCTTGAATATGAAGAACAGCGCGAAATAATAAAAATCCTTGTTGCAACCGCCGATTTTATCCGTCCGTATATTGATGAACTTTTGGTTGTCGGAGATTTTATTGGAGAATTTGATTTTATTTGTGCCAAAGCCAAATTCAGCCTTGAAATTGAAGCGACAATGCCCCTAATTTCAAACGAAACGGTAATTAATTTATTGCAGGCAAAACATCCTCTGTTGATGCAAACGCTGAAAAAAGAAAACAAAGAACTTGTTCCTCTTAATCTTAAAATTGACGGCGAACGGCATATTCTGTTGATTTCAGGACCAAATGCCGGCGGAAAATCTGTTTGCCTGAAAACCGCAGGTTTGCTGCAATACATGTTGCAATGCGGTTTTCCTGTTCCTGCTTCCGAAAATTCGGAATTTGGAATCTTCAACGATATTTTTATTGATATTGGCGACGAGCAGTCAATCGAAAACGATTTAAGTACATACAGTTCGCATCTTTTAAATATGAAAACAATGCTGAAAAATGCAACAGAAAAAAGTCTTGTACTGATTGACGAGTTTGGCGCAGGAACAGAACCCGCCATAGGCGGAGCCATTGCCGAAGCCGTACTTGCCCAGCTCGTCCTGCATCACGTTTTCGGAATAATAACAACGCATTATGCAAACCTTAAATATTTTGCTGCAAACAACAGGGGAATTGTAAACGGAGCCATGCTTTTTGATACTCAAAAAATTCAACCTCTGTTTAAACTCGAAACGGGAATTCCCGGATCTTCGTTTGCTTTTGAAATAGCGCGAAAAATAGGACTTCCCGAGAACATATTATCGCTGGCATCCGAAAAAATAGGCGATAATCACATAAATATCGAAAAAAGTTTACGCGAAATTGCACGTAACCGCCGGTATTGGGAAGAAAAACGCAATAAAGTAAAGCAAACCGACAAATATTTGCAGGAAATAACCGAAAAGTATGAAAAAGAATTGAAAAAACTTAATACCGAACGAAAGGTTGTCATTGCCAAAGCCAAAGAAGAAGCCGAAACGCTACTTGCAAATGCAAACAAACAGATTGAAAATACAATAAGAATTATAAAGGAAAATCAAGCCGAAAAAGAAAAAACATCCGCTGCCCGCAAGCAGTTAAACGATTTCAAACAAAATACCTTAACCGAAAATAAAAATGCCGAATCAAACGAAATAGATAAAAAAATAGAAGCATTAAAAAAAATCACACAAAAACGCAGTCAATCTGCAAAACAGCAAAATCCGCCGGATGCCGAAGACGAAATAAAAACAGGTTCCAAAGTACGCATCAAAGGACAAAGCGCAATAGGCGAAATAATAAAAATAAGCGGAAAAAACGTTTTGATAGCTTATGGAAACATAATTACAAGTATAACAGCCGAAAATGTAGAAACAGTAAGCGAAAGCGAATACAGGCAAAGCTGCCGCAACAATCGCGCAATGCAAACCCAAACAGGATTTAACCTGTCGGCAATGCAACTTAATTTTAAACCTTATATTGACGTGCGCGGAATGAGAACGGAAGAAGCCATTCCCGTAATAGAAAATTTTATAGACGAAGCCATGATGGCAGGCTGTTCCGAGTTAAAAATTTTACACGGCAAGGGAAACGGAATCTTACGGACGCAAATTCGCAATATTCTGAAAAACGTTGCAGGCATTAAATATATCGGAGATGAACATCCAGATTTTGGCGGAGCGGGAATAACTGTTATTAAAATGTAACATAAATGTAACTGATTTTTTAAAAAAAAATTTTGTGTATTGGAAAATAAAATATACCTTTGTATTAAATTAACGGTTTTTAGATATTAACAATTAAAATTAACAAATTATGAAGTTATTAAAAAGTTTGGTTCTCGTTGTAGCAGCAGGACTAATGATTACCGCATGTGGCGGAGCATCAACACCTTCGGATGTTGTAAAGAAAATGAATGAAGCAACATTAAATTTTGATTTCAAAGAAGCAGCAAAATATGTTGCCAAAGAACATGTTGAAAGTTATAACAAACTTGCAGAACAATTTGCAGCGCCAGAAGCCAAAGATTATATTGAAGGTATTAAAGCGATGGTTAAAGATGCAAAATTTGAAATTCTTGAAGAAAAAATTGCTGAAGATGGAAATACGGCAGTAGTAAAAGTGAAATCTTCCGGAATGGGACAAGAAAAAGAAGAAGAAGTAAATCTTGTGAAAGAGGATGGACAATGGAAAGTAAATGAAGGACTTGACATGGGTGGTAAATAATAAATTAACATTGAGAAGATTTCTCAATATATGTTTATTTTCCGTGATGTTCCTGTCCGGCTGCAAAAGCAGGCAGGAACATTCCTTTTACGAACCATTACAAAACACGATAATATCAACATCCGATTACGATACATTGACCCGTGAAGAAATAAATTTGTTGCACAACGGCGATATTATTATGCGACAGGGCAGAGGCGCAGTAAGTTTGACAATTTCAGCCCGGTTAAATGAAAAATACAAAATTTCGCATTGCGGAATATTGAATATTGACAAAGACAGTATAAATGTTATTCACACATTGTCGCTGTCGGTTAGCAGTACGGATGGAATGCAGCAGGCATCGCTGGAAGAATTTGTCGGCGACACATATAAAAATTCTATTATTGTTGTGAGGCTGAAAAACAGCGACAACAGCAAAATTACAAACAGGGCAAAATATTATCTTTCACAAAAAATTCCTTTTGATGATTATTTCGACTTTGCCGATACTTCAAAATTTTTTTGTAACGAAATGATAGCGCACATTCTGGCAGTCGAATGTAATGTAAATTTTATTGATACAAACGCCGGTGAGATGCAAAATCTGCGATTCGGACGATTTATCGACACCGCAAAATTCGACATTGTAATCAATCATCAAAATAATTAATAAATAACCGTTTTTTACCGATAAAATTTACTGCAATAACAGTTTTCTTCTGTTACTTTTGTGTCAATAAAAATTAACAGAAATTATATAATTAACTGGAAATGTTATTGTCTTATCTTTTGCCGATTTTTTATTTGTAAGAACGACTACTTAAATGCCGCTTGATTTTATTCATAAGGAAAACAAATAAGTAACGACAAAATAATCAATAAAAAAGGCACGAAAAAAATCGCACCTTGCTGTTGAATATATCAAAATTTGATTATTTCACTGCGTTTACAATAGCTTCAAACGCTTTGGGATGATTCATCGCCAAATCGGCTAAAACCTTACGGTTTAATTCAATCTTGTTTGCGGCGATTTTTCCCATAAATTCCGAATAAGTCAGGCCATAATGGCGTACTGCGGCATTAATACGTTGAATCCATAATCCGCGAAATGTTCTCTTTTTTGCTTTTCTGTCTCGGTAAGCGTAAGTTAAACCTTTTTCGTAGGTGTTTTTTGCTACTGTCCAAACATTTGCTCGTGCCAGAAAATTACCTTTGGTTAATTTCAACAATTTTTTTCTTCGAGCTCTTGATGCTACTGCATTTACTGATCTTGGCATAATTTAAAAATTTTTTGAATGTCGGCGTTCTTTTATTTGAATCTTTTTTGCCGTTCATTCCGGTTAAACAAATAATTATTTTTTAGTTTTTTGCTTCAACAAAGTTTATTCTACCAAAAGCAATTTAATACGTTTTTCGTCTGTTGAATTTACAATAGCAGAATACGTTAAATTGCGTTTGCGTTTTTTTGTTTTTTTTGTCAAAATATGACGTTTGTAAGCGTGTTTCCTTTTAATTTTTCCTGTTCCGGTAATATCAAATCTCTTTTTTGCGCCGGAATTAGTCTTCATTTTTGGCATTTTATTAATATTTTATTGTTATTAAAAATTCATTAATTTTTCTTTTTCGGATTTATAAAAACAGTCATTCGTTTTCCTTCAAGTTTAGGCATTTGTTCTATTTTCCCGTACTCTTCAAGGTCGTTTACAAAACGCAGCAATAATATTTCTCCCTGCTGAGTAAACAATATCGAACGTCCTTTAAAAAATACGTATGCTTTAACTTTTGCTCCTTCTTCCAAAAAACTTTTTGCATGTTTTAATTTAAACTGATAATCATGTTCATCGGTATTTGGTCCGAAGCGGACTTCTTTTACTATTATTTTTGCCGTTTTTGCTTTCTGCTCTTTTTCTCTCTTTTTCCGTTGATATAAAAATTTTTGATAATCTTCAATCCTGCAAACGGGGGGTTGCGCGCTCGATGAAATTTCAATCAAATCCAAATTCATTTGCCGCGCAAGTTTAATAGCTTCAACAATTGTGTAAATTCCGGGGGTTTCTATATTGTCGCCCACAAGCCGTACTTTTGCCGATATTATTTCTTCGTTAATACGGTTTTCCTCGTCTTTTCCTTTATTGTATTGAATCTGGTTGTTGTTATTATTTTTTCTAACAAAAACCGGATTTGGTTTAAAGGGTTTTTTTTGAAAAGGTGTTGCTATTGTTTTGTCCTCCAAAGTTTAGTTTATACTTGTTTTAATATAGTTTTGCATTTTTTTTAATTTTTCAACGTTTCTTCTATTTCAATTTTAACAGTTTCTATAAATTTTTCTATAGTCATTGTTCCTTTATCTCCTTCGCCCTGTTTTCTGACAGACACTGAATTTTCGCCTGCTTCTTTCTCTCCAACTATCAGCAGGTAAGGGATTCGCTTCAATTCGTTTTCTCTTATTTTTTTACCTATTGTTTCGTTTCTGTCATCTATGAAACCGCGAATATCGGAATTATTTATGATATTTAAAACTTTTTGGGCAAAATCGTTGTATTTTTCGCTTACCGGCATAATCACAAATTGTTCAGGCGTCAGCCATAACGGGAATTTTCCGCCTGTATGTTCAATTAAAACGGCAACAAAGCGTTCAAGCGAACCAAAAGGCGCTCGATGAATCATTACAGGGCGATGTTTTGCATTATCTGCTCCGGTATATTCAAGTTCAAAACGCTCGGGAAGGTTATAATCAACCTGTATAGTTCCCAGTTGCCATTTTCTGCCTATTGCATCGCGAACCATAAAATCAAGTTTTGGTCCGTAAAAAGCGGCTTCGCCGATTTCTGTTTTTGTCGGCAAGCCTTTTTCGGCAGCCGATTCTGCTATTGCGTGTTCTGCTTTTTCCCAATTTTCGTCGCTTCCTATGTATTTTTCTTTGTTTTCGGGGTCGCGAAGCGATATTTGCGCTTCATAGTTATTGAATTTTAAGGTTTTAAAAATATAAAGAACAATATCAATAACTTTACAAAATTCTTCTTTCAACTGGTCGGGGCGACAAAATATGTGAGCATCGTCCTGAGTAAATCCGCGCACGCGGGTAAGTCCGTGTAATTCACCGCTTTGTTCATATCTGTAAACTGTTCCAAATTCTGCCAAACGCAAAGGCAGGTCTTTGTATGAGCGCGGTTTGCTTTTATAAATTTCGCAGTGATGCGGACAGTTCATTGGTTTCAACAAAAATTCTTCGCCTTCTTGCGGCGTATGTATCGGTTGAAACGAATCCTTTCCATATTTTGCATAATGTCCTGATGTTATGTACAGTTCTTTTTGTCCGATATGAGGGGTAATTACAGGCGAATAGCCGTAGTCTTTTTGCACTTTTCGCAAAAAGTTTTCAAGTTTTTCGCGTAATGCGGCACCTTTCGGCAGCCAAAGCGGAAGTCCCTGTCCTACCCGTTGCGAAAATGTAAACAATTCCAGTTCTTTACCTATTTTCCTGTGGTCGCGTTTTTTTGCTTCTTCAAGCATTTGCAGATATTCATCAAGCATTTTTTTCTGTGGAAAAGTAATTCCGTAAATACGGGTAAGCATTTTATTTTTTTCGTTTCCACGCCAATATGCTCCTGCTAATGCAGTGAGTTTCACTGCTTTTATCATGCTTGTGTCGGGTAAATGAGGTCCGCGACAAAGATCTGTAAATGTTCCGTTTTCGTAAAATGTAATTGTTCCATCTTCCAAGTCGTTTATAAGCTCAACTTTATATTGATCGCCTTTTTCCATGTAGGTTTTAAGGGCTTCGTTCTTGCTTACCGAACGACATACAAAATATTCCTTTGCGCGTGCAAATTCAAGCATTTTTTCTTCTATTGCGGCTAAATCGGCTTCAACAAGATTTGTATTGCCGAGGTCAACATCATAGTAAAATCCGTTTTCGATGCTTGGACCTATGCCGAATTTTATTTGAGGATAAATAGCCTGTAATGCTTCTGCCATAAGATGAGAAGACGAATGCCAAAATGTACGTTTACCTTCTTCATCATCAAATTTATGAAGTTTTATCCGTGCATCTGTATTTATTGGACGAGTCAAATCCTGCACATCTCCGTTTACAGAAACGGAAAGCACTTCGGCAGCAAGACGCTGACTTATACTTCTGGCTATTTCCAAACCTGTTATGCCTTCTTGATATTCACGTACGCTGTTATCAGGAAATGTAATTTTTATCATTTAATTTCATCATTAAAAAGCGTACAAAGGTACAAATAAAATTGATATTGAAAACTAATGAATGAAATTTTTAATGAATTAATTTTGCGTTATACATAAAGAAATGGATTTATACGGTAATTATCTGTTATGCAGTTTTGGACAGACGACAGCGGCGGATTGTCGAACTTGCCGGAAGTGCATTTTTTTCATAACAAAACAAGGCAGATGTTATCAGTCTGATTTAAACCTGTTTGCAAATGATTTTCCAGCAGTCTGCAAAAAACGGCAGCGTATAAATCAAATCACATTTTTTTAAAACATAACGCATTTTTGCAAAGCCTTATCAAAGCGTACGGATATATAATGAATTAAAATATTAAAAAAATCGGCATTTGCACCGATTGAAAATAAAAGGCAAAACGATAATTTGCATATCTCAAAAAAAATTACGTACTTTGCGTTACGTAAAATACGTAATAAAACATATCGCAAAACATGAAACAAATATATATAAATCCTTTTCTTCTTACAGGTTATGAAAGTCCGGAATATTTTTGTAACAGAAAAACGGAAACGGAAAAACTGATAAATGCCTTTCGCAACGGACGTAATGTTACACTTATAAGTCCGCGCCGTATGGGAAAAACAGGATTGATTCATCATGTTTTTAACTTGCTTGCCGGCGCAAAAGATACAACTTGTATTTATATCGACATTTATCATACCAATTCGTTATGCGATTTTGTAAAATTATTTGCAAATACCGTTATGGGCTCGGTTGATACAAAATCGCAAAAAGTAATATCGAAGATTTTTTCGTTTTTCAAGTCAATCCGTCCGGCGCTTGTTGCCGACAATGTATCGGGAATCCCAAAACTGACTGTTGATTTTGCGCCATCGCAAAGCGAAGAATCATTGAAAGAAATATTTGATTATCTGTCGAAATCCGGAAAAATGTGCCTTATCGCGATAGACGAATTTCAGCAAATAACAAACTATGGAGAAAAAGGCATTGAGGCTTTGTTACGTTCGTATGTACAGCAGATTAATAATGTTCGCTTTATATTTTCAGGCAGTCAAAAACACATAATGGAAAGTTTGTTTACATCGGCGTCTCGACCGTTTTATCAAAGCGCTCAAATGCTGCAACTTGCCGAAATAAATAAGGAAGAATACCGAAAGTTTGCAGCCAAACTGTTTTCAAAAGCCGGCAAAATAATAAATTCGGATATTTTCGCTGTGATTTACAGCAAAGTAAACGGGCATACATGGTATGTTCAAATGATATTGAATCGACTGTTTTCGCTTGCAAATAAAGAATATGACATATCGGTAGCCGAAAAAATTTTGACTGAAATAATTATGGAAAACGAAGCTACATATCAAACATACTGTAAACTGATTACCGAAAAACAGTTAAGTTTGCTGAAAGCAATTGCGGCTGAAAACACTATTGCCAAACCTACATCAAACATCTTTATTGATAAATATAAACTTGGAGCTGCAAGTTCAATAAAAACGGCACTGACAAGTTTGCTTGACAAGGAATTGATATTCGAAAACAATGGGAACTACCGTGTTTACGATTGTTTTTTCTCGCTATGGTTGAGCAAAATAAAAATACAATTAATGAAATAATATATAAAACAATGAAAAAAATATTAATTTTCACAACTTTTTTTATAACAATAACTGTTAATGCGCAACAAAAAAATGCAATCGAATCAATTAAAAAAATCGGAAATGTAATAAACGCCATTAGCAATTATTACGTAGATACGGTTGATATTTACAAACTGTCGGACAAAGCCATTATTGAAATACTCAAAAACCTTGATCCTCATTCCAACTATCTTTCCAGAGAAGAATATCAAGCGCTCAGCGAACCTCTCGCCGGAAGTTTTGAAGGTATAGGAGTTGAATTTACATTAATGGAAGATACGCTTGTTATAATAATGCCCATATCGGGCGGACCTTCCGAAAAAGTAGGAATCGCGGCAGGCGACAAAATTGTTGCCGTTGATGGACAAAACATTGCAGGAGTAAATATTACCAATGACAAAATATTTAAATTCCTGCGCGGAAAAAAAGGAACAAAAGTTGTGATAGACATAGTTCGTAAAAACGCTAAAGATATTATGACGTTTGAAGTAATACGCGATAAAATTCCAATCAACAGCGTAGATGCGGCTTACGAAGTTCGACCCGGACTGGCTTATGTGAAACTTGGACGTTTTGCCGTAACATCAATAAGCGAAATTATAAACGCTTTTGCAAAATTCAAAACAAATCCGGAAGCCTTGATTTTAGACCTTCGCGGAAACGGCGGAGGAATGATGGGAACAGCAGTAAAACTTGCCGACCAGTTTTTGGAAAAAGGCAAATTAATACTTTATACTTCCGGAGTCCACGCTCCAACTCACGTTGACTCATCAACCAACGATGGAATTTTCAAAAAAGGAAAACTTGTAGTGCTGATAAACGAAGGTTCTGCTTCGGCAAGCGAAATTGTATCGGGAGCGATTCAGGATTGGGACAGAGGTATTTTAATAGGCAGGCGAACTTACGGCAAAGGTTTGGTGCAGCATCCGCTTCCGCTGGGCGATGGTTCGTATATCAGGCTTACCATTTCGCGTTACCACACGCCTACGGGACGCGTGATACAGCGTCCTTACGAAAAAGGAAATTCGGATAAATACATGCAGGATTTTTACGAACGATATGCAAATGGCGGAATTTACAGCAGCGAAAATATTAATTTTCCCGATTCGCTTAAATACACGACATTAGTCAAAGGTCGCACCGTATATGGCGGCGGAGGGATAATGCCCGACATTTTTATCCCTCAAGATACATCTTTTTATACAAAATATTATGCAAAACTTGTTAATCGCGGAATTACAAACAGATTTGTATTGAATTATGTTTCGGATAACCGCGAAAAATTAAAATCGGAATATCCCGAATTTGAAGATTTTGAAAAAAAATTCATTGTTGATGACGGTTTTATAGAACAGCTTGTAATATTTGCCGAAAAAGAAAAACTGCTGCGCGATGACAATGAAATCAACATATCCAAACCCGAACTTAAAATTATGCTGAAAGCCTTATTTGCACGCGACTTGTGGGGAACAACCGAATATTTCAGAATTTTTAATGCAAATATCGACAGGGAGTTTGCCAAAGCCATAGAAGTTATTGACAATTGGAAAAAATACGAAAAAGAAATTTTTGAAAAGGAATAAACAACGAAAAAATAAAGCCGGTTTTTATGGTTTTAATAAATGAATATATTTTTTTATTCGCTGTTATGTTCTTCGGATTCATTATTGTTATTAAGATTTCCCAGAAATTGATTTTCAACTTTTTTCATGTGCAGTTCATAACGCGGATTTAATGTAATAAGCGCAAGAACTATTACAGAAACAATTATCAGAATGCCTTTGATATGTGGAAAAAGCGGTATTAAAACATATAATATCAACGCCATACACAGAACAGTACGAATAATGCTCAACAGTAAAAGCGCTATTTTGTTTAAATGATTGCTTTTTTTCATTAACTTTATGTACAAAAATGAAGCGGAAGAACGTATTCTTATTATTCCATATAAAAAGGGCGACATCAGCAAAACGGTTATTACGGCAAAGACAATAATTCCTCCTTCGTTTGGAATTTGGTCTGTAATAAGCGGAAGCAGGTACATTCTCGAAAGTATTATTACGGCAATTGCCAGCATGAAATATATGAAAATAGGTACAAACAATATTTTAATTAATCTGCTCCAGTCGTTTGAAATATTTATTTTTTTCTGCCTGTTTTCAGTACGTCCGGTAATAAGTCTGTTCCATTTTGCGGGTATTTTTTTTACTGTTTTATTATAAATTGTTTCGGAATATCTGATTCCGTATGGTGTTGTAAATGTTGTTATTACCGATACAGAAACAATAACCGGATATATAAAATCGCTTATAACGCCCAGCTGCATCCCTGTTGTTGCAATTATAAATGAAAATTCTCCTATTTGCGCCAAACTGAATCCTGCCTGTATTGCAACTTTCAAACTTTCGCCCGAGGCTATGGCTCCCAGCGATATGAACAAAGGTCGAAATACAAGTATTATGGCAGTAAGAATCAATATCGGTATTATGTGTTCCGAAATCAAATTGGGCGCAATCATCATTCCCACAGATACAAAAAATACTGCGCCAAACAGATTTTTAAGCGGTCGAATTAAATGTTCTATGCGTTTTGCTTCGGATGTTTCAGCCAGAATTGAACCCATTATGAACGCTCCCAGCGCCGCCGAAAATCCAACGGCATGAGCAATAATTACCATGCCAAGACATAAACCTACAGAAACAATTATTAATGTTTCGTCGTTAAGGTATTTCTTTATTCGTTTGAATATTGTAGGTATAATGTAAATACCGACAACAAACCATATTACTATAAAAAATATCAGGCGCAGCAGGGATTCGACAAACTGTATTCCTTCAAAACTGCGAGTTGATGCAATTGTTGAAAATAACACCATCATCAAAATAGCGGCAATATCTTCGATAATCAGAATAGTGAATACTATGTTTGAAAATCGCTGATTTTGCTTGTTCATATCGGTAAATGCCTTTATTATTATTGTTGTAGATGCCATCGACAACATGCCTCCGAGAAACAAACTTTCTATTCCCGTCCAGCCGAACAGGTAACCTGTTAAATAACCGATACTTATCATTAGAGCCATGTTTACTATTGTGGCAATAAAAGCCGAACTTCCGACTTCAAGCAATTTTCTGTATCTGAATTCCAGACCGAGAGCAAATAAAAGAAAAATAATTCCTATTTCTGACCATGCAGTTATGCTTGCATTATCGGCAACGGTAGGCAGCAGGTTCATGTGCGGACCTACCAGAAATCCTGCAACTATATATCCCAGAACTAATGGCTGTTTTAACCATTTAAACAGAATAACAACTATTCCGGCTGTTATCAGTATTAATACAAGGTCGTGTACCAAAATCGGCAAATGTGTCATTTAGATATATCTTTATATTTTTTTTAATTTTACAATTTGCATACACATATTAAACATAATGTTTTGCAATAATAAGTATTCGCTTAAATTTCAATGTTTCGGAATGTTTTATAAAAATCATCGACAATCATGTTTATTGAAAATTTTAAATCATCGAAAATTTATTTATCACAGTTAGAAATATTTGTTAAACTGTATTTTAACTGCAAATTCAGTTACACCGGACAAGCGAGTGCCAAAATTATAAAAAAATAATGAATTATACATTAATTTCATAATAATTTTTTATATTATTTAAACTTTTCTAATTTAAACAATCGGCAACCCAATATATTTTAAAATTACCCGATAAAAACATTATTTTTTGAATAATACCGATTGTACAATATATATTTATTACATTTGCAGATATATATAATTACGGAAATGAATTTTTACAATGAAATAAAATCATTTGTGAATGAAAATTATGAGGGGAATATAAGTACAAATCAAAATTTTGATAAAATGTACGAACATGTTTTTATTCCTGACAAAAAAATTATTTTGTTATTTGTTCCATTGCCTGCAAAAAATTTTGAATGTCTGCAAAAAATGCGTTTTCAAAATCTTTCGACAGTAGCCGAAAAACAAAATTTGCAATTAATAATAATTAGGGAAGATAAATGGATAACAAAAAAAAATATCGTGCAATGGCGCATTTTATCGCATTTGGGAAAATTTGTCCGTATTCACGGAAGGTTATGCGATGCAAAACGCATCACAAAACAGCAAGCCGATGAATTTTTATCACAAAACCATTTGTACGATTCGCCTCAGGCAAAGCACAAATACGGACTGTTTTTTGAAAATAAATTAGTTGCAGTTGCAACGTTCAGCGGCGGAAGACCGATTGTTCGCAACGAAAAAATTTATCGTTCATGCGAACTTGTGCGTTTTGCAAATTACAGAAATTATGCCGTATGCGGCGGCATGGGGAAACTTGTTGCACATTTTATTGCCGAACAAAATCCGGACGATATTATGAGTTATGCGGACTTGGACTGGTCGGCAGGAAAAAGCTACGAGAAACTCGGATTTAAATTTATCGAATATACCGAACCTCAAAAATTTTATCTGAATATTAAAACATGCCGGCAATATTATATTAAAAAAATTCCACAGGAACTGGTCGATAAATTTTCCTGCCAGTCGTTGCCTTTGGATGATTTTTTGTCAAAACATGGTATTTTTACCGTTTACAATTCAGGCAACAAGAAATATTTATTAAAATTAAAATTAAAATGAAAATTAAAATGAAATGACGGAAAAAAAACAAAAATATTTTTTAGCCCAGCCGGCATACCCCGGCGGCAACAGGGCATTGAACGAATTTGTTGCAAAAAATTTACATTATCCCGAGCAGGCTGTTCAAAACAATATTTCGGGAAGCGTACATTTACAGTATGTCGTAAACGATGATGGAATTGTAGAATCTGTTAAGGTATTGAAAGGCTTGGGCTACGGATGCGATGAAGAAGCGGTTAGAATTGTGAAGTTATTTAAATTCGGGAAAGTGAAAAACAGAGGAATAAGATTGAAAACAACTAAAAAAATAAGAATAAATTTCAATAAAATCATAAGAAGTCAGGAACTGATTTACAGCCTGAAACGCCAAAATGATGAACCTGCAAAAATAAATTATACGATAACATATAAAATTTAAGTTTGAAATTGCATATAAATCAACTTCACGGTTAATTTTGTTTATTACTAATATTTTGTTATTCCGTTTAATTTAATGTGTAAAACACATGTCCTTTTACGCCGAAAGTGCGCACGGTTGCGCCAAATACATTTATATTTTCTTCAAATACGGACGGCGTTGCTGCGGTGTTTTTCATACTGCATGTACTTAATGCTGCCGTCATAATTTTTATCTGTCTGTGTGCAATCTCGAAATTTTCATATACATTTGTCCATTGTAAATTAATTGCGTCATGAATTTTATATCACTGAAAATTGCAAAATATCATCAAATTTTATAAATATCGAAATGAAAAAAATTATTCTTGTTTCCGTTTGTTTTATAATTGTATTTCAAACGTTAGCGCAGCAGTCGGTAAACGATGTTTTAAAAACAGTATCCGAAACGGACTGGAACATCAAACAGATAACTGAAAATATTACTTTCAGGCAGGCGCAAATCAAAATTTTTGATTCCGAACAAAGTATCAGTATTCTGGAAATTACACCCTCGCCGGGCGTCCGGCTTGGAATAAACGATGTAAGCGATACTCTTATACAAACAAGCCGTTTGTGTAAAGAAGTTGATGCGGTTGCAGGCATCAATGCTTCGTTTTTTGATATGAAAAACGGAGGTTCTGTTGATTTTGTACGCGTAAACAGCGAAATTCTTCACGACAAAACCAAAATATCGCAGCGAAATAATGCTGCACTTGTTATTGACAAAGGCGATGTTAAAATAATTGAACGCGATACGCTCGACAGCGATTGGGAAAATAATCTGAATTATGAAAATGTAATTGTAGCAGGACCATTAATTATGAAAAACGGAATGCCTGCCCGGCTTCAAAAAAGCGCATTCAACGAAAACCGGCATCCGCGCACATTTGCGGCAACCAAAGCAAACGGAAATGTTTTGCTTGCAGTTGTTGACGGCAGAAACGCAAATGCGGCGGGAATGAGCATCGGCGAACTTTATGTTTTGGCAAAGGCGCTGGGCTGTAACGATGCAATGAATTTTGACGGAGGAGGCTCATCTGCAATGTACATAAAAGGAGAAAACGAAAATGGAATTGTAAATTATCCGAGCGATAACAGACTGTTTGACCATTATGGAGAACGCAAGGTAGCAAATGTAATTTATGCGAAAGAATTTAAGCCATTTAAATTTGCATTTTTTACCGATATACACACAGGCACCGCAACAGCCGAAGAAGATTTGATGCGCTGCATAGAAGATGTAAATTCTCAAAATGATATTGATTTTGTAATTGTGAATGGCGATCTTACCGAAAACGGATTAAATTCGGAACTGGAAACAGTTAAGCGCAGACTTGACAAACTCAATAAAAAATATTATGCAATTGCCGGAAATCACGAAACAAAATGGACAGAGTCGGGACACACATATTTTGCGCAAATGTTCGGAGACACAAAAGTTACATTCAAACATAAAGGAATCATGTTTGCAGGATTTTCATCAGGTCCAGTTCTCCGTATGGGAGATGCTCATGTTTCGCCGCAGGAAACAGAATGGTTGAAAAACGCTTTACAGTCGATGGAAAACATAAAACAGCCCGTAATTGTATTTACCCACGTTCCTCTAATTGAACCCGCCGACCAGATAGACAACGGACATGAAATTGCCGATATTGTCAGAAAATATAATACGCGCGTAATTCTCAACGGGCATTATCATCACAATCGCGCTCTTGATGCAGATGGAATTCCTGCAATAATTTGCCGTTCTACGCTGAGAGATAAAAAAACAGCAGGCGGTTACAGCATTTTTACCATTGACGCCGACTCGTTGAAAGTTTTTGAAAGAAATCCTGTAGAAAAAACCGAAAAACACTGGCACTCGCTGTCAATGACAAAAGAATATTATCCAAAATCAGTTGAAAAACACGACTATGGCAATGATTCTATAAACTCGTTATATCCGGATGTAAAAGTTAAATGGCAGGTCGAAACCGGCGGAATTATTACAAATACGGCTGCAGTTGCCGACAACAGAACAATATTTGGAAACGAACTTGGCGAAGTATATTGTATAAATTCACAAAACGGTAAAATAATTTGGAAATATAAAGCTCGCAGCGCCGTATATTCAACGCCGGCAATAGAAAAAAACAGAGCGGTATTCGGTTCGTGCGACAGCAGCATTTATTGCCTGAATGTGGAAAACGGCAAAAAACTTTGGGAACTTAAAACAAATCATACGGTAATGGGAAGTCCACTTATAGAAAACGGAACAGTATATATCGGCGGCAGCGATGGATATTTCAGAGCAATAAATATCAGTAACGGCGAAATTATCTGGAAATTCGGCGGAATAAAAGGATATATTGAAAGCACACCCCTGATATACGACAACAAAATAGTATTCGGAGCGTGGGACACAAACCTTTATGCCCTGAACAAAAAAGATGGAACGCTTGCATGGAAATGGAACAACGGCAATCCGCGATTACATTTTTCACCTGCCACATGTATTCCCGTTGCAAGCGATGGCAAGATTTTTATTGTAGCCCCCGACCGTTATATGACAGCCATAGATGCAAAAACAGGAAAAACAGTATGGAGAACAAACAGGCATAAAGTACGCGAAACTGTTGGCATTTCCGAAGATAAAAGCAGAATATATGCACGCTGTTTTGAAGATACCGTATTTTGTATTTCGGCAACGGCAAATAATTTTGAAGAACTGTGGTTTGCAAAAACAGGCTACGCTTACGATATAAATCCATCCATGCCTGTCGAAAAAGATGGCGTGATATTTTTTGTAACAAAAAACGGGATGTTTGTGGCGCTGAAAGCCGAAAACGGCACAGTACTCTGGAAACATAAATTCAACAATACCATGGTTGCAACAGTAACGCCGCTAAACGGCAACGAACTTATATTTACAACTCACGATGGAATTGCAGGCAAATTAGGACTGAAAAATTAGAATTATTCGTTTTGTCCGTCATTGCGAGGATCGCAGCAACGAAGTAATCCAGAGAAATGAATAGAGGCTGTCACAAAAGATCAGCCTCTTTTTTTTATTTTCAAGCGACAAGTTGCAGCCTTGTCGGATAAAATTGATTGATTTTTTGTTAACGGGCAAAAAACACGACAAAAACTGCGATTTTTGATAAAACAGCCGATTTTTGAGCGTTTTGGGAGAGGGTTTTGTCATTTTTGGGCATAATTTTTCCTTTGTTGTGCATTTTTCCGGGATTAGAGGCTGTGGCAAAAACGGCAAAATCTATCATTATCAACTTATTATCATTCGGTGGTGATATAAAAAGTATGCTGGTATAAAAAAATGACAATGAGGGAAAAAGTTGTATTTTTGTTGTATGAAAATAAATATAGAACTTAGATGCCCCCATTGTCAAGGGGCAAAATTACATGAAAATTCGGAATTTCCAAATGCGTAACATAAAAATCAAGACCACCGAGTTCTGCTTACATCCGTACTTTGAAGTACAATTGCTAATTTAGCATAAAAAAAATAATTGTAAAACAATTAAAAATCGTAAGTTTATGAACACATACAGTGGTCTTGACGTGCACAAAAACAGTGTTTTTGCATGTATAATAAACGAAAAACGGGAAAAGATTTTT
>JAISOH010000101.1 GCA_031275825.1 Prevotellaceae bacterium
ATCAATTTTTACCATTTAAAGGGTTTAAATAGACCAAAAACATGAACCAATAAATTTTGCATACATCACAAATATTCAGTTAAATAATCTAAAAACAACCAAACCAATTAACATATTCATACCTTGATTAATTAATACATTGAAATATAGAGAGATATATGTTCATTGACATGCAGCAATGCAAATTATGAATAATATAATTCAATTTGCATTAATTCTAATATTTTTACAATTATTTCATTGATACATGATAATTCGTGAAAAGCGACCGACTGTTTTGTTATAAAACTATTCTCAAAAATTTCACTAATTTATATCTGTTACAATTTAGTGAGTAGATTTAAAAGCGCTGCATGAATTTTTGATAAAAACAAGCAGTTGTATGGAAAATACAACTGCTTGTTTTTCAAGTGGTACCACCACGAATCGAACGAGGGACACAAGGATTTTCAGTCCTTTGCTCTACCAACTGAGCTATGGTACCTTTTATTTTGAGGCGACAAAAGTAATCAAAATTTTATTGACTGCAAAATTTTATTCAAAATATTTACTTCGCAGATTCAACTGCCAAATGCAATTTTTTATATATTCTGCACTGCAAAGTTATGTTCGTTTACGCTGTGATTGATTTTGTTTACAAGCATTTTCAAAGTTTCAATGTTTCCGGTGGAAATAAAAATATTTGTTCCCGAGTTTTTTGTTGACATTATATTATTATCATTAATAATTTTTTGTGTTTGCAATGCAACCGCAGGTGCGGGATTTATTATTGTCAACGCATTATTTGCAACTTTTTTTATTGCTTCAACAAGAAATGGATAATGAGTACATCCAAGCACAAGTTTGTCGGCGCCGGCGTCAATAATCGGATTGATGTATTTTTTCAATAACAGTTCTACTTCATGTTCGCATATTTTGCCGCTTTCAACAAGTTCGACCAAGCCATCTCCCGTTTGTTCAATTACTTTAATGTTTGATGCAAATTTTGTAAGAGTATTCAGATACAGCGAACCTTTGAAAGTTCCTGCCGTTGCAAGCACTCCAACAATTCCACTTTTTGATTCTATTGCAGCAGGTTTTATGGCAGGTTCCATTCCTACAAAGGGAACGGGAAAGTGCAAACGTAAATATTTTATTGCAGCAGCTGTAGCCGTATTGCACGCAACAACAATAATATCAGCATTTTTTTTAATTAAAAATTCAGATATTTTTTTTGCTCTTTCAATTATTTCATCTGCCGATTTTCGTCCATACGGACAGTATGCGCTGTCTGCAACATAAACAAAATCCTGATTTGGCATTAAACCGTGCAGTTCTTTCCAAACGGATATTCCTCCAACTCCCGAGTCAAAAATTCCTATCATAATGCAAAAATAATATTTTTTTGAAAAATGTAACAAAAACAGTTGCAAATGTGGATTTTATTCAATCTGTTACAAAAAACCGCAAAGGCGTTCGTAATATTTTTTTGCTTTTACGGTTTATTCCATCAGTTCGCTTTTTGTCAGTCGATTACTTCTTCAATTTTTGTTCTATCCGGTTCCGGATTAACTTCTTTTTGCCGTTTTACGTATTCTATAAGCGTTTCGACAGATGTTATGTTTAATGATTTTCCGGCGTCTGCATGGTCAAACTTATAACTTGAAGCAATATAACTGTTCATTCCCACTTTATATTTTTTGTTTCTGTCAAGAAAATTTCCGTTTGCATCGCGTATTTCAATATCAACAACTTCATTGTTTTTTACTTTAATTGCGTACGATATTCCCGATGTTTTCAAATCGGCATATTTACTTCCTTTTCTGTATGAATTTTTTAACAGGGAATATATTTCAGCGTAATTCATTTCAAACAGTATAACCTCATTGTCAAACGGGTCGAGCCGGTACAGTATCAGCAAAGAAATGTCGCCTTTTTCAATTTTCTCTATTCTGATTCCTCCCGAATTTTGAAATGCAATATCAAGATTGAGGCTTTCTGTTATAGCATCAGTCATCAGTCCTCCGAGATTTTCTTTTTCCGTAAAGTCCGAACCTGCCCTGCCTACAATCTTATTCAGTGGCGTTTCGTTATAATATTTGTTTATCAACGCTTTCACTTCTTCGTTTTCATCCTGTAAAGTTGATACATCAACAAGTTCAAATTTTTTATCCGTAACTTTTTTGCCTTTCATGGTTATTGTAGTTTTGCCGATATATTTCAAATGACATTCTGTTTGTGAAATAAGCACGCCGTTCTCAATCATTCCGTCAACGCGAGTATGCGAATGTCCGCCAATGATAATATCCAGTTCAGGCATTTTTTGAGCAAGAATTACGTCTTCATCTATGCCGTCATGATTTAAAGATATAAACAAATCGCATTTTTTACGCAGATATTTGTATTCCAGCGCTGTTTCGACAGGTTGAAAGAAATCGATATTCTTAACTCTGTCGGGATGAGTGCTTGGAATAAGTTTACCGTTTGTATTTTCAACTTGAATTGTTGCCAAAATACAAATTTCAATTCCGTCCAAACTGAATATTGCATAAGGTTCGGGCTGTTTAATCCGTGCCTGTTCCGAAACTTTCATGTTTGCGCAAAGCAGTGGAAATTTTGCCTGTTCGATACGTTTAGCCAAAAAATCCTGTCCGTAATCAAATTCATGGTTTCCGAATATTCCGTAATCATAGCCGATTTTATTCATTATCTCAATCATGGGATAACCTTTATCGTCATATTTATCGACAACTGGATTTCCCGAAAACATGTCTCCGGCGCTTAAAAGCAATACGTTTTTATTTTCGCCTCTGACATTGTCAATATATGCTGCAACTTTAGCATAATTATCTATCATTGCATGCATGTCGTTAGTTGATAAGATAATTATTTTTGTTTCTTTGTCCGTTGGCGCGCAACCTGCTAAAACAAAAATTACGAGTAAATAGAATAGTTTTTTCATTTTGTAATTTTTTTTATTGTTATTTGTGAATTTTCATGTAATGGTCCGCTAATCGAAACATGGTTGCCATACCGGTCGCATACTTCCGATTCGCCTTTTTTTATTTCAGCCGGAATATTTTTGTCAAACTTGCGAATGGCGGATTCTATTGTTGCTCCGTCAAAAATTTCCATTGCGTTTCCGTTTATAAATATTTTCATTATTCTAAATTTTACAATTTTTGTTTATACCTGTCGGCAGGTACTGTTATGACAAACAAATGGAAACCGTTTTTATCTTTATACGAGTAGTTTAACGTTACATTATGGTCGCGCTGGTATTGCATGTCGGGAGAACTTTTTAGCGAATTAATAATGCCCGGTTCGAGAATATTTTTCAATTCGACAGTATCAACATTATCCTTACTCATATTAACCAAAGTATAATTGTATTGAAAAACCTTGCCGGGTTTTACGCTTGTATTGTCAAGCCGAGTTTCACTGTCAACCATTACGGGACACATTTTATTCATTTCGCTTGCAGTTTGCAGCAGTTCTTTATCAACCGCAGGAGCATTGAAAAATATTAATTTTACAATAAAACATACGAGGAAAAAAGCAATAACGAAAGCCATGTTGTTTTTTTGCTTTTTTGTGAATATTTTTTTGCCGTTAAGTTCATAACCGCAATTACTGCAAAACTTTGCATTGGTCGAATTATGTTCGTTGCATTTTCTGCATATAAAAGTATCTTTCATAAACCTGTTTTAATTAAATAAATATAAATCTCTGCAAATATACTAAATAATTTTGAACCGTTGCCGGATATTTTATATTTCTTCTATTTCTTTCATCCATAATGCAGGCGAAGCATCGCTTGGCATTCGCCAGTCGCCGCGCGGCGAAAGATTTACCGAACCTACTTTTGGTCCATCGGGCAAGCACGAGCGTTTGAATTGCTGAGTAAAAAAACGTTGATAAAAAACTTTCATCCATTTTTTTATTTCACCGGCTTGCATGTGTTCAAATGCCTGCTGCGCCAGAAAAAATATTTTTGATGGGCTGAAACCGTAACGCAATGTATAATACAAAAAGAAATCGTGCAGTTCGTACGAGCCTATTATATCTTCGGTTTTCTGCAAAATGTCGCCTTTTTTGCCGGCAGGTAAAAGTTCGGGACTTACAGGCGTTTTGGCAATATCAATCAAAATTGATTTTGTTTTTTCATCAAACTGTTCTGCAGCCCATATAACCAAATGCCTAACCAGGGTTTTTGGAATGCCCGAATTTATTCCGTACATCGACATGTGGTCGCCATTGTAGGTAGTCCAGCCCAAAGCAAGTTCCGACAAATCGCCTGTGCCTATAACAAGTCCGTTTTCCTGATTTGCAATGTCCATCAAAATCTGCGTGCGTTCTCGAGCCTGAATGTTTTCGTATGTAATATCATGATTTTCGGGATTGTGATTTATATCTTTAAAATGCTGTTTGCAGGCTTCGGTAATATTAATTTCACGTATTGTTACGCCAAGCGATTTCATTAAACTAAGGGCATTTGCATGTGTTCTGCCGGTAGTTCCGAATCCGGGCATTGTAACTCCTGTAATTTGCCTGCGCGATATTCCAAGTTTGTCAAATGTTTTGATGCACGCAAGCAGGGCAAGTGTTGAATCAAGTCCGCCTGAAATTCCCAAAACCGCCCGCTGCAAATTTGTATGTGCAATACGTTTTGCAAGTCCTACGGTCTGTATCGAAAAAATTTCTTCGCAGCGTTCATCTCTGTCTTCGTTTCGCGATGGAACAAAGGGTAAGCTATATATTTTTCCTGTTAATTTTTTGTGTTCATATTCAGGAATGTCAATGTCAATTATTCGGACTGTATTTTTATCGGTCAAATTTGCCGCATTATCAGTAAAACTGCCGTGTTTCAAACGGTCGATGTTAAGTTTTTGCAAATCCGCGTCTGCTGTTACAAGCTGTTCGTCGAATGTGAAGCGTTTTGATTCGGCAATCATTTCACCGTTTTCGGCAATCAGGGCATTTCCGGCAAACACAATGTCCTGAGTTGATTCGCCTGCTCCTGCGGATGAATAAACGTATGCGGCAATACATCGCGCCGACTGTTGAAGAATTAATTTTTTCAGATATGAATTTTTTCCAATCAGTTCGTTACTTGCCGAAAGATTAAAAATTATTTTTGCTCCATTCAGAGCTTGATAACTGCTTGGAGGAACGGTAACCCAAAGGTCTTCGCATATTTCGATTCCGAATACAAGTTCGCCGCAGCGCATAAGTATTTGAGCGCCGAAAGGTACTGATTTTCCGCAGATATTTGCAGCAGATGCTGCATTTATGCCTGAAGTAAACCATCGTTTTTCATAAAATTCGCCATAATTGGGAAGATATGTTTTAGGCACAGCCGACAAGATATTTCCGCTTTGAATTACAACTGCCGCATTATACAGACAACAGTTTTGCAATACAGGCAAGCCGATAATTGCAACAGTTTCAGTCATTCCGGTTTCGTCAAGCAACGATGCAAGCGCATTTTCAGCTTCATCAACAAGCGTCCGCTGGTGAAACAAATCGCCGCAGGTATATGCCGTTATGCACAGTTCGGGAAAACAAACAATCTGCACTTTCTGGCTGTCTGCCTGCTTTATAAGATTTGCAATTTGCCTTACATTATAAAAACAGTCGCCAACCCTGACATTGGGAACAGCGGCGGCAAGCCGTATAAAACCTTTATTCATAGTCTATTTTTTTTTGCAAATATACAAATAAGATTTTTCAACAGGCTATAATTTTGTGAAAAACATGAAACACAACTTTGCAATACCGTGTTTTTTTTGCATCTGTGCAAACAATAAAAAAAGGAAGCACAACGGCAGTTTCACTATTAATGCAATGAATTTAGGCAAGAAATTTGATTAATATTTTTTATTTACTTAATAATTTTTCTAAAAAAATCCCTCTGCTTTTAACATTTAAGACTGTTTTTGTTAAAATTGTTTGCATATTTAAATGAATATGTTACATATAAAAGCAAAACATACTTTTATACAATATTTATACATACCTTTATAAAATTTTAAAAAACATAAAATTATGCAAAAAATCTTTTTAATTTTAATTGCCTTTACAGGCATAATGACAGTTAGCAGTTGCTCTAAAGAGGAGCCTGCTCCGGCGCCCGCATTGTCGGTAGATATTCCGAATATTCCGGCAGCGGTAGAAGCAGGTGTTTATAAAATTGAAATTACTTCCAATTCGGCGTGGACTGCCGAAAGCAGCGAAACATGGTGCCTGCTTGATAAAACATCCGGCAGCGGCAGTGATACCGTTACGCTGAGCGTGGATGAAAACACTGCTTTTATGGAAAGCCG
>JAISOH010000157.1 GCA_031275825.1 Prevotellaceae bacterium
TTATAGATTTCATCAACTTCCGTAAAATACGGCTCGCAAATGTCGTGTTCTATAATCTCAAAATTTGGATTGTCTGCCAAATAACTGATATTTCGTTTGTTGCCTGTGAAGTAATTGTCAAGGCAAACAACATTGTTGCCCTCGCTTAAAAGCCGCTCGCACAAATGAGAGCCGACAAAACCCGCGCCGCCTGTTACTAAAATTCGTTTCATACATTTTTCAACTCAAAATATTCATAATTATTTGAGCTGTTTCTTGTGGAACACACTCTGTCGTATTAATTTGTATTTCTGATAAATGCTTAATTTTTAGCACATCAGAATTAAGTTTTAAACAAATATCAATATCTTTAAATTTACCTTCTTTTCGCTTGTTTATTCTTTTGGTCAATTCTTTTTCAGTTACATACAAGCCCAAAAGTGCAATTTTCAAATTACAATTAATCAGTTGCAAATCAGATAAATATTTATCAATTTTATCTCCACTAAATGTATCAATAATAATTATCGGTTTAAATCCTAAACTCAAAAATTCAGAAACTAATTTTGTTGATAACTGCAGGATGTTGATATGTTCTTGTTGGTTTGTCCAATCAACAGAAATAACCATTGAACGCAAATTGTCAATTTCTATTCTGACACCTTGTGGAAAATATTTTGCCAAACATTTTGCCGTTTCAGATTTCCCCGAAGCAGGTGCACCTCTTACAATTATTATATCTACATCTGTTTTATTCATAAACGATTTCGGGTACATTACACGATAAATATTTACAAGGAAAATTACAGGTTTTCATTATTTTTGAAATTTCAGTAGAGCGTTTTCTGCACAAAATTTCAATAATATTTTCCTTTTCAATGTTTCCCAATGACTCTTTAGCAAGCGGAATACGATAGTGGTCGAAACATTTCACAACATCGCCGTTTGGATAAATACAAATATTTTTTCGGGCTGCACAAATAATATTATCATTTTTATTTTCATAAATTTGTTTAACTCCGTGCCATACTCCGCCAAAGTCCATATAAGGTTGAGAAACGTGCTGAATATTCATTTGTTTGCATAATTCCTTAATTTTAGGAATATCATTTTTTGTTTCTTCTGCATAAACCGATTGTATTCTCAATTTCCCCCCTAAAAATTTATGCGCAAGTTGTAAATTACTCATTACTTTATCATAAGTGTCTTTACCTCTAAAATTCCCCCATTTTTCTTTTTCCAAAGTATCTATTGAAAAAACGAGGATATGACCTAATTCTGCATATCTTTTCAAAAAATCTTCGGTAACCAAAACTCCATTTGTAACAATAATCATTGGGACTTTATGAACGGCGGCTTCTTCTGCTATTAACAAAACATCTTTCATAAACAATAGTGGCTCGCCACCTGTCAGCGTTACTTGATATAGATTATGGTGTAAAGTTTTCAAACAATCAATAAATGCTGCAATTTGTAAATGTTCTGTATCGGATTCCGGATTTTTCCAAATTCCGCATTTTGCACATCTTTCGTTGCAACGACTTGTTATCATATAAATAAGTTCATTACCTTTTATTCCATAGAAACGCCTGACAGGTGTCTTATACCACCGATAAATACTCCATTCAATGGTTTTCAAAAATACCATTAATGGTATTAGCCATTTTTTATCAATTCGTTTTACAAATGGGCGCATTTCCCCAAAATAATCATAAACGGTGTCCATTATTTTGGACTGATTTGCTTTTCTTCTATAAATTAGACTCATACATATTCCCTTTATAAATTGCCTCGGAAGAATCCCATAATAAAACGGTATGTCCTTCATAGACGGTTGCACTTGAACTTTTATATTTTTTGAACAGGTTTACAAAATGTTTAAACCCTGAAAAGAAATTTTTATACCCGAAATCGTGCCACACTTTTGCAGTTGGGCAAAAACCGATTTTGTATTTACTTCGCAAACGCAAACATAAATCAACATCTTCGCCTGCCGCTGTTGGAAAACGCTCGTCAAAAACAAATTCTCTTGCTATTTCCGATTTCATACCGAAATTTAAAGACGGCATATACCATAATTCCTTTTTATCAGGTAACAACCACTTGCCGTTTAATGTGCCATTAATATCATGATAATAGTCTAACAATGTCTTTCCATAGGCATAAGTCATTCCTCCTACTGCCTCAAAATTTATTCTTTCGAGAAAAGTGGACATTTCATATAACCAATTTTTATCTAAAACAACATCGTGGTCAGTAAAAAATAAATGCTTGGCATTTAATTCCAACGCTTTTTCTATTGCTACATTTCTTGCCTTTGCAGGACCTCCATTTTCCTTTAGTTTAATGTGTTCCACAAAATCAAAAGGCAATTCATAAGACAGAGGGCTTAAATCATCTACAACATACACTCTATCAAACTTTTTTGTCTGATTTTGTATGCTATTTAACAGACGATTAAGACAGTTCTTGTCCCAATCTGTTTTGATATAACACGGAATAATTAATACATTCATTCTATTCAATTTATTACAAAATTATACTTTTTTTCTAAACTTCCATTATCAGTTGTTGCCGATTCCAAATTTTCAAAAACCCTTTCGTATGAATTTGTTCCGCGTACAAATTTCCAAAATTCCTTATCTAATGTATCAATCGAAACAACAATATGAATATTGTGTTTTGCAACCTTTTCAATAAATGGTTTATCCATTAAAACACCGTTTGTAATTATGGTTGTTCTAATTGGTGTGTCTGAAAGTTCATTAAGAATTTCATAAATTTCTGTTTTAAAAAGTAACGGCTCGCCACCAACAATACAAAGTTCCCGTGCTGTCGGAATACTCTTTATTGCCTTTACGATTTTTTCAGTCGGCAATCTTTTCGCATTGTCCTTTTGTTTCCAATGTGAACATTTAGAGCATTTTTGATTACATTGAATTGTAATCATATAGTATATGTGAGTTGGATTATACATCTGACATTTAAAATTTTGCAAAAATACAATTTTTTCATCTATTTCACCCGTTGTGCATTTAGAAAAAAATAAAAAAAGATTGTTTATTTGACAAAAATGTCGTATATTTGCATGATTATAAGATAATTAAATACAATGAACAATCTGCTGCAAAATTACAAAATTATTTTTGCTAAATTGACAAAAATCTGCTCGTATATTGAAAGTTTTTCACAAATCAGACAGCCAAAACTGTCAAACATTGAATTGGTCGCCCTTAATCTTACGGCTGAATACATGTCGTATAATTCCGAATTACA
>JAISOH010000083.1 GCA_031275825.1 Prevotellaceae bacterium
ATTTGTTTTTCAAAGAATGAACAAATACATGACAATATTATTGGAATGTATATTGAAAAATTTTATTACAAAACCGGAATTTATGGAAATAATTAACCATACAATTTGAGACACTACCGTCTTCTGTGCGGCGTTTTGCTAAAACACTTAATGCCGTAACGGGATTACCTACTGATATTCCGTTACGGATATTACCAATAACCCAAGTATAAGCATTATAATATTCACTTACATTTTGAGGCAACGAAACAACTTTTGAAAATTGGCGGCTGGCATTTAAACCAACATTCCATGTCCAATTTTTATTTTTTATAATATCTGCATCTATATGACCTTCCCATCCCCAAGTATCGAAAGTACCCATATTTCTGTTGTGCAAAACATATCCTGTTGCATAACTTAATCGGAAACCCGTAACTATTTGGTCTGAATTGCGTGTTTTATAAAATGTAATATCAGCATTTACACGAGTTCCCCATAAACGCGCCTCAAAGCCACCTTCATAAGTTGTTTGCATTTCCGGTTTTAAATGTAAATTTGGTCCTGTATATCCAAATCTGTAACTGCCTCCCCACTGTCCTGTTTGCTCTAATGCGGGATAAACAGAAAGAACAGGAGCATCTTTACCGACTTGAGATACTGCTGACCTTAGTTTAAAATAGCTCAAAACAGGATGATTTTTTAATGATTGAAGTTCGGTAACAATCCAAGAAAATTCTAATCCGGGATAAAAATAACTGTTGTTATCTAATGGCAATGTTGATGACCAGTCATTACGTCCACGTATGTTTAAATATAACATATCTTTATAACTAAATTCAAGAGTACCGAAAAGACTTTGAACACGACGTCGCGTATTGCTTGTAGAAGAATGAACACTCAACGGATCGCAATTATTAATTGATATAAATTCAGGATCAATGAAATGATCTCCGTAAGAGCCAAGCCTTCTGTTCAACTGGTCTAACTGATTATATCCAAACTGTGCTTGAATAGTTAAATCCTTTATTTTATTATAATTATATCCTGTAACAAATGTCAGCGAAGAATAATTACTGTTTCCTTTAGATATGTTGTAATATCCGCCATCAGAACGACTGCTATAATTAGCATAATACGGATGATATGCCGTTTCATAAGTGTTTGCGGAAATATTCCAGCCTCCGGTTGTAATAATATACCAGTTTTCAGTTGGAGTTAATCTCACTGTAAAAGAAGATATTACATTATTGCTTTCATCATAAAATTTGTTTTTATATAAACCAAATAACGGATTTGTCAAATCGTTATCAAGATAAGGAGGAGCGCTAACTCTCATGTGTCTGCCATCATCTGCTATATAATTTCTCATATCATCAAAAATAGGCCATCTGAGAGCTTGTCCGAACACGCCGCTACTGCCTTTAGGCGCTTTGGTATTAGTTGTTTCGGTAAATTGTATGGAACCTTCTATTTGCAACCACGATTTTATTTCTGCTCTACCTGAAAGTGATAAATTTAGACGCGAATAATCCGTCGTTTTTACAACTCCTGTCTGATCCATGTATGCTGCTGAAGCGCGTAAGGTAAATTTATCTGTTCCACCATCTATTGATAGACCATGTTTTTGTGTAACTCCTGTTTGAAGTACGGCATCATAATTATCATAAAACTTTAATCCTTCAGGATATTTATTTCCGAAATGATTTTTATAAAAAAAGTTAGTTGTACCATAAGCTCCGTTTGCATACTTTGTCTGATTTACAGGATAACCGTAAGCATTAGCAAGACTTAAAGATGTACTGTAAACTACTCGTCCTCTGTCTTTACTTCCTTTTTTTGTAGTAATAATAATGGCTCCATTAGATGCATCCGAACCATAAAGTACAGCAGCAGCAGCGCCTTTTAACACAGAAATACTTTCGATATCTTCAGGATTAAAGTCGTTCCCTTGGCTTGCAAAATCCAAATCTCTAGTTGATATTTTTTCTGCGGGATCAGCAAATCCTGTGGGATCAAAAGTAGAATTGTTCATTGGTACTCCATCAATAACATACAAAGGCTGATTACTTCCTGATATGGAAGTATAATTGCGCAATACAACAGATGTTGACGACCCGGGGGCTCCGGATGTTGAAGTGACTGTTATTCCGGATACGCGTCCCTGCAGGGCTGTGATAAAATTATCACGTCCTGATTCTACAATTTCTTCGGCTTTTACATTTTGCACGCTTGAGCCTACAGAACGCGCTACCCGCTTCAAACCGAATTCTGCCGTAACTACGGCTTCTTCAAGCGTAGAGGCTTCTTCTTCTAACGTAACATTAATAATACTGCGGTCGCCAACGACAACTGTTTGCGTTGTATAACCGATACTTGAAAAAACAAGAGTTGCTTTTTCAGGCACATTATTCAATGTGTAATTTCCATTTGAATCGGTATAAACGCCGATTCTTGTTCCCTGCACAAATACCGAAACTGCTACCAGAGCCTCGCCTTTTCCGTCAACCACAGTTCCTGTGACTATTCCTGTTTGTGCAACTGTTAATACAGAAAAACCAATAAAAAGAAGTAATAATAAAACTCCTTTTCTTAGTGTTTCCGAAGATAAAATTAAATTTTTCATCATTGAATTTTTAAAATTTTAGTTTTAGTTAATTTTTGAATAAATGATTGTTGTTTTGTGTTTTTAATTAATTTAATTAAAATTTGCCTTACATTTTTTAATTAAAGCAGCTGTTTTTGTTTCTTTTTGTCATCCCATAATTACCCTCCTTTTCTATTTACAATGTTTCATATTTATTAATTTTGTCATTATACCGTTGTTTTACAACGACTTAATTCTGTCCAATAATATATATTATGAGACAAAGTAAATACTGGCATGTCAACATGATAAGCGGTTTTTTCGTAAATTTTAAAAATATTTTTTATTTTTGTTATATGTGAAAGTTTATTATCTTTGCTTAAAATTTCTTGTCTCATAATATATATTATCGGACAAGAAAAAAATTGAGAGAAGTGTTAAAAAACAGAAATTAATGATGAAAAACTAAAAAATTTTCCGTATTAAACCGTCAGATTTTGTTTGCAATAGCGGTATTTCAGGATTTCAATAAGGTTTCAACAGTTTTTAAAATAATAAACCTCAACAGTTAAGTGATAAATATTCTATTGATTAAATCGTTGAACCACGTTTGTTTACCAGCCTGCATCGGGACATGACAGACAGCGCCGAAAATTATAATCATGCGTAACATTGAGTTATTTACAAACTGTTTGTACAGTTTTATGGAGCAAACAAATATCTTTTTACCCTGCAAAGATTTCTCCTGACTGTTTGAAACATTATCCGATTAAATATTGCCAATCAGCAACAGCCTGTAATTTTGCCTGAATACAATATTGATTTATAAATTTATTGCTATTTTTGCGGTCAATAAATTATTAAAACTTTATAAAATGAAAATAACATTGAAACTAAGGCTTGCGCTTGTATTAATATTTTCGGCATATAATATGCAGGCTCAAGATATAAGTTCATTCGGTCCCGAAAAATTTCGTTTTGCGCTGAGCGAAGACGAAAATCCGCAAATAATTGACGTTCGCACCAAAGCCGAATTTGATGCCGAACATATTGACGGCGCTGTAAATATTGATATTAATAAAATTGATTTTCAGAAAAGAATTAACAGAAAAATCAAAAAAAACCGAATAGTTTATGTTTACTGCCGTACGGGAATAAGAAGTTTGCAAGCCGCAAAAATTTTATCAGGTCTTGAATTTTCGCGCATATACAATCTTGAAGGCGGACTGGAGGCTTGGAAAAAACTGGACTATCCTACCAGAAAAAAAAGATACAAAGGCAATTTGTAAAATTATTTTCTAAATCAGATTATCGCTTATTGTATAAATTCTTTTTACCCGTTCGGCAACGCCTGTAAATACTTCGTAAGATATTGTTTCCAATGTTTTTGCAATATCAATTGCGGTTGGCGAATTGCCGAAAATTTCAACGCGGTCGCCTTCTTTTGCATCAATTCCCGTAATATCAATCATACATAAATCCATGCATATATTACCAATTACAGGCGCTTTTTTGCCGTTCACCGTAAAATATGTTTTTCCTTTTCCGAGACGGCGATTTAATCCATCTGCATAGCCAATGGGAATTACTCCTATTGTTTTTGCTTCTTTTCCGATTATTCCTTCACGTCCGTAACCTACGGCTTCGCCTGCCGGAATTTCTTCAATTTGCGTAATTACGCTCGTCAATTTACCGACAATTTCGGTTTTATTACAGGCAAATTCACTGATGCCGTACATTCCTATGCCAAGCCGCACCATGTCAAATTGATAGTCTGGAAACATTTCTATTCCAATCGAATTTAATGCATGACGCATAATATTGTACGGCAGGGCGGCTTTCAGTTTTGCGCTTGTTTTGTCAAAACGTTTAAGCTGTTCAAGCGCATAATTGTCGGCAGTGGCAAGATGAGTAAATACAGAACGTACTTTTATGCGTTTATATTTTGATATTGCGTTTATAAGTTCATCTGTCTGTTCAGCCGTGAAACCCTGTCGATTCATTCCGCTGTTTATTTTTATGTGAACGGGATAAGCGTATCTGTTGAGTTTTTTGCAAGCCTCATCAAAAGATTTCAGTGAACGGAAATTATGAATTTCAGGTTCAAGATTATATCTGATCATCAGTTCCATGTTGTCGATTTCGGGAGTCAGAACAATTACAGGCAATTTTATTCCCGACTTACGCAAAATCACTCCTTCGTCGGTTGCTGCAACGCCAAGACAGTCAACTCCTGCAATTTGCATCAAACAGGCAATTTCATAATTTCCTGTTCCATAAGAATTTGCTTTTGTCATGCACAGCATTTTTGTTGCAGGATTGAGTTTTTTGCGAAAATAATTTATATTGTAAGCCAGCGAATCAAGGTTTATTTCAAAGGCTGTAGGTCTTGATTTTAACTCCAAACGTTCGATTACGGGTTTAAGCGCTGAATTGTCGGCTATCAATATATTTTCGCAGTTAAAAAATTTACTGTCAATACCGTTTTTTTTGGCGTCGATGTTTTTTATTAATTCATCTGCATCTGCATAAAAATCAGCATTTATATTTTGACTGTTTTTACAGTTTCCGTTTACGGCAACAAGTCTGATTTTCCTGTTTGCGTTTCCATCCGTACTGTCAATCAAGCTCAAATCCGAAAATATTAATGTTTGTTTTTTATTTTTAGGAAAATGTTTAAAAATTTTTGCCACTGTTGTTAAATCTGCATTCTTATCTGCCTTATAACAAATTATGGTACAGTTATTTATTCCTTGAGTAATTTTGAATTGCATATAAAATTGATTTACGGTTTCAATGTTTAAAAATATCTGATAAAAAATAAAACGGATATTAATATTTCATTTTTTATTTCTTTGCTCCTGATTGTAGCAGTGCCGGCAAAGCGGTTCGTATAAATCCTGCTCGCCAAGTACAACAAGTTTATTGCTTTTAACAAGCCTGTGCGAATGATGAGCAAGATTGCCGCAGCGCTGACAAATTGCATGTACTTTGGTTACGTATTCAGCCGTTGCAAGCAAATTGGGAATCGGACCGAAAGGTTTTCCCGAATAATCCATATCCAAACCGGCTACGATAACGCGAATGCCTCTGTTGGCTAATTCGTTGCAAACATCAACCAGACCCATGTCGAAAAACTGGGCTTCGTCAATTCCGACAACTTCAACATCGGTACAATATAAAAGAATGTTTCCCGATGAACTCACCGGAGTTGACATAATTGCGTTTGAGTCGTGCGAAACAACCTGACTTTCGGAATATCTCAAATCTATTTCGGGTTTAAAAATCTCGACTTTTTGATTTGCGATGCGCGCCCGTTTAAGACGGCGTATGAGTTCTTCGGTTTTTCCCGAAAACATCGAACCTGCTATAATTTCGATTCTTCCTGTTGTATTTGTATTTTCTAAAAACATTTGTGTAATTTTGTGTCATTATTGCATGCAAAATTATTAAAACATTAACAACAAAAAATAAAAAAACAGAAAAGTTGTTAATTAAATATTGGCGCATGTTTATGTTTAACAGACTTAATTTATTGATAATTTATGAATTATATTGAAAAAATTTTAGTCGAAATTTCCCGCGTAAAGGGAATTGTCGAAAACTGGAAAAACTCGGGTGAAATTTCCGAAATCGAGCGTAAAATAGCAAAAGATTATCTTGCCCGCATTTATGACAAACTGTGTGTTGTTCAATCTGTAAATAAAAAACAGACAACAGCAGAAGAAAAAGAACAGCCTGCAAAAACGGTTGAAAAAAAACTTTCGTCAGTCGAAATTGCAAGCAGCACAGCACCTGTGAATGAATCGCAGCAACATCAGTCTGCCACATTAGGCGAAACTTTGCAAAAAAGCAAACGTTTTCTTTCCGATGATTTTGCAGAAAATGATGTTTTATTAACGCCGATAAAAGATTTGAACAAAGGAATAGGATTGAACGACAAATTTTTGTTTGCCAAAGAACTGTTTGGAGGAAACGCTCAGCAATTCAGTAAAACCGTTGGCATCATAAATGGTATGAATTCAATTGAAGATGCGCTTGAATACATTAAAAATAATTTTTTGTGGAAAGACAGTAATCCTGTTGTAAAACACTTTATAACTCTTGTCCGTAGAAGATTTATGTAAAATAAATTACAAAATAACAGCAAAATGCAAAAAAACAGGCAAACGAAACACAATATTTCATCCGAAAAAAGCTGTGAAATCACGCCGAAGCTTTATCTTGTTCCCACTCCGGTAGGAAACCTCGATGATATGACGTTTCGTTCCGTAAAAATTCTCAACAAGGTTGATATTATTCTTGCCGAAGATACGCGTACCACTTCGTTTCTGCTTAAACATTATCAAATAGAAAAAAAAATGTTTTCGCATCACAAATTCAACGAACATTCAACAGTTGAGCAAATTGTTCAATATATTGCCGAAGGAAAAAGCGTTGCTCTGGTTTCGGATGCAGGAACGCCCGGAATTTCCGATCCCGGTTTTTTGCTCGTACGCACTTGCATCCGGCATGATATTGATGTTGAATGTTTACCCGGCGCAACAGCTTTTGTTCCCGCTGTGGTAAATTCAGGTTTGCCTTGCGACAGATTTGTTTTTGAAGGATTTCTTCCCCCAAAAAAAGGAAGGCTTAAGCGTATCGAAAATCTTATGCACGAAGAGCGCACAATGATTTTTTACGAATCACCGTTTCGTTTGATAAAAACGCTTACTCAATTTGCCGAAAGTTTTGGAAATAACCGCCTGGCATGCGTTTCGCGCGAAATAAGCAAACTGTATGAAGAAAATTGCAGAGGAACATTGCAGGAATTAATCGCCCATTATACAGCCAAACCTCCAAAAGGCGAAATTGTGATTACTGTTTCAGGAAAATAATTTTATTGAAAGTATGAAGAAATTCGCCATCAAACATAAACAGCAGATATGAACGTACAATCTGCCTCAAAAAATTGCAGTATCAATTAATTTTCTTATTTTTGCAAATAAAAAACCGATATATGAAAGTAAATATTGAAGAATCATGGAAAGGCATTTTGCAAGACGAATTTGACAAAGCTTATTTTGAAAAAATCACCGAATTTGTAAAATCCGAAATCAATGCGGGAAAAACAATATATCCACCGGGAAAATTAATTTTCAATGCTTTTGAAAAAACGCCTTTTTACAAGTTGAAAGTTGTGATGCTCGGACAGGATCCTTATCACGGAACAGGACAGGCTCATGGTCTTTGTTTTTCGGTACAGCGCGGAATAAAACCGCCTCCATCGCTAATCAATATTTACAAAGAAATTCAAAACGATTTGGGAATTTCGCCGCCAAATCACGGTTGCCTCGAAAAATGGGCAGAACAGGGCGTTTTTATGTTAAACTCCATACTTACAGTACGTGCAAACGAAGCCGCATCGCACAGCAAAGCAGGCTGGGAAACATTTACAGACGCCGTAATCCGCAAAATATCGGAAAACAAAAGCAGCGTTGTATTTTTGCTTTGGGGAAATTTTGCGCGTTCAAAAAAGGTTTTGATTGATACGCAAAAACATTTTATATTGGAAGCTGCTCATCCATCGCCGCTTGCAGGCAATGCTTTTTTGGGATGCAAACATTTTTCCAAAACCAATGAACTGCTGGAAAAACAGGGTCTTTCACCAATAAAATGGGATTTAAAAGACTGATTTACATAATCTCTCTACGAATAAAAATCGTCAATGCTATATATTTCTAATTTTATCTTGACAAATAATTATAAATTTCAAATCATTTTTTATTTTTGAATATGTACCGCAAGTTGCGGGAACGGAATTTCAATGCCTTTTTCGTTAAAGGCATTGTAAACGTTTTCGTTCATATTGTATTTTACCGTCCAGTAATCCTCTGTTTTTGTCCACGAGCGCAAAGTAATCACAACGCAACTGTCGGCAAGCGATGATACAAATGTTAATGTTGCGGGTTCGCATAAAATTCCGCTTTCCTTTGCAGCAATATTTTCTATAATTTCTTTTGCCTGCTTCAGATTTGTGCCGTATGCAACCGTAAAATCAATGTCTATGCGCCTGATATCTTCTTTTGTATAGTTTGTCAAGGGCGAACTTATCAAAGTGGAATTGGGAACAAAAACAATTTTATTGTCCGGCGTTTTTATCTCTGTCATAAAAATGTGTATTTGCATGATGGTTCCCGAAAAGCTTTGACATTCAACAAAATCGCCAACTTTAAACGGTTTAAACAACAAAAGCACAATTCCACCCGCAAAATTTTGCAAAGTTCCTGAAAGCGCCATGCCTATTCCGACTCCGACAGCCGCAAGCACCGCTGCAAACGACATTGTTTCTATTCCCAAAATCTGAACAGCGACTATCAATACTGTGATTTTAAGTACAATATTGCATATTGAGCGTAAAAACGAACATAACAGCCTGTCGGTATTGCGATGTTCCAATGCTTTGACTATCAGTTTTGTCAGTTTTTTTGTTATCCAAAAACCAACGACAATAATAATAATTGCCGCCAATAATTTTAATCCTGCATTTATTCCCCATTTAATAATTTGAGGAACAAAATCACTAATAACCAAATCAAGTTTTTCTTTTACCGGAATTGAATCGGTAGCAAGCAATTCTCCTGTCTGCCGAACAATGTCGGATGTTGATGATATAATACTGTCGTTCATAATTTTATTAATTTATAATGCAAAGGTTATAATTTTTTTTGAAAATCTGTTTCTTTGGTTATTATTTTTGCATCTCTGTCGAAAATATTAGTTATTGCATGAATATTTAAATTCAAATTATCAATAAATTAAACCGTATTTATTTTGCAGTTTATATAATTTTCATTTAAATAATTCAATAATTCATCTGAAATATTTATTTTATATTTACGCGATGCCAATTCCAATTTTATATTTTTATCTTCATCAAAAATTATAAATGAAAGCCTTTTATCTCCTTTGTTTTTAGATATTTGCCCGTTTAACCTTTTTGTAAAATCGGCATCTATTCTGTCAAGAGGCAATATTATGTCTATCGCCGTAATCAAATCTTTGCGAACATCATGGAGCATCATAATTTTTTCAAATTTTATGTCGAACACGGGAAGGTCATTGTTTTCAATTTCGTTTCCGTTTGCATCTCTGCGTGCAAATTTTTTGCGTTCGGCAACAGTTCCTTTAATAAGCAAAAAGTAATTGAGCGTAAAATAATTTTTATTTTCAATCCATTCTCTATCAAAGAGCGAAAATGAATATGAACCCGAATAATCTTCAATTGTAACGCGCCCAAAGGGTTTTCCTTTTTTTGTAATCAGTTCTTTCGATTCGGTTACAATTCCCGCAAAACATATTTTTTTGTTATTAAACTGAGACAAATCCGTCAAGTCGTTTGTTTGCACATTGCAAAACAGATTGATTTCCGTTTTGTACGGGTCAAGCGGATGCGATGAGAGGTAAATTCCTATTAAATCTTTTTCGCGTGCAAGAATTTCCATATCCGACCAGTCTTCGGCAAAGGGAATCAGCGGTTTAACTATGCTTGCTTTGTGGTCTTCGCCAAACAGCGACAGCGTTCCGCCGGCATTGTCAAGTTGAACAAGATTTCCGTATTTCATAAGAATGTCTATAAAAACTTCATCTTTCTCATTTTTTGCGTAAAATTGCGGACGGCGTATTTCGGTAAATTCATCAAATCCGCCCGAAAGCACAAGACTTTCTACCGTTCGGCGGTTTACTGCCGTAAGATTTATTCGGGACATAAAATCAAAAATGTCGGCAAACGGTTCGGATTCGCGCACTTTTATGATATTTTCAACCGCCGCTGTTCCAACGCCTTTTACGGCTGCAAGTCCGAAACGGATATTGCCGTCTTTGTTTACAGTAAAAGTCATATCGCTTTCGTTAACGCTTGGAGGTAAAACTTTTATTCCCGCGGCTTTACATTCTTCCATAAATTTTGAAACTTCCTTTATGTCCGAAATGTTGTTGGTAAGCACTGCCGCCATAAATTCTGCGGGATAATGCGCTTTGAGATAAGCAGTTTGATATGCTATCTTTGAATAACATGTAGCATGGGATTTGTTAAATGCGTATTTTGCAAACTCTGTCCAGTCGTCCCATATTTTTTCCAGTTTTTCTTTTGGTTCAAATCCGTTTTTTTCTGCGCCGGCAAGGAATTTTTCGCGAAGCGAAGCCATTTTTTCCTTTAACTTTTTTCCCATGGCTTTACGCAATTCATCGGATTCGCCTCGTGTAAAGCCTGCAATATCACGGCTTAAAAGCATGACCTGTTCCTGATAAACAGTTATTCCGTAAGTGTCTTTCAAACGGTTTTCCATTATCGGAAAGTCATATTCTATTTTTTCTTTTCCGTGTTTTCTGTTTATAAAACTCGGAATATACTGCATCGGTCCGGGACGGTACAGAGCGTTCATGGCAATTAAATCTTCAAATTTTGTGGGTTTCAGTTCGCGCAGATATTTTTGCATTCCCTGCGATTCAAACTGAAATGTGCCTATTGTTTGCCCGTTGCTGAAAAGTTTATATGTATCTTTGTCATCAAGCGGAATATTCTCAATATCAATATCTATGCCCTTTGTCTTTTTTATGTTTGATAATGTTTCACGTATTATTGACAGTGTTTTCAATCCAAGAAAATCCATTTTTATCAAACCGATATTTTCGATAACAGAGCCTTCATATTGAGTAACAATAACATCTTCGCCCAAACTTTTGTCTTTTGCCGTTGAAAGCGGAACAAATTTAGTAAGTTCATCAGCGCCGATTATAACGCCGCAAGCATGAACTCCTGTTTGACGGACAGTTCCTTCCAGTTTTTCGGCAAAGCGTAAAACGTTGGCTATTTCTTCGTTTCCCGATTCTACTATTTTTTTAAATTCGGGAATAAATTCAAGGCAGTTTTTAATGGTTATTTTCGGAACATTACCGTCTTTGTCTTCGAGAAAGCGGTCGGGAATCATTTTTGTAAGCTGTTCTGCCTGTTCCAGTGGTAATTGCTGTACTCGGGCAACATCTTTTATGCTTGATTTTGTTGCCATGGTTCCATAAGTTATGATATGTGCAACTTTTTCTTTTCCATATTTTTCGGTTACCCATTTCAAAACTTTTGCGCGTCCTTCATCATCAAAATCAATATCAATATCGGGAAGTGAAATTCTGTCGGGATTTAAAAAACGTTCAAACAGCAAATCATATTCTAATGGATTTATATCGGTAATTTTCAGGCAATACGAAACAACCGAACCTGCTGCCGAACCTCGTCCTGGTCCAACCGAAACATTCATTTCGCGAGCGGCTTGTATAAAATCCTGCACTATCAGAAAATATCCGGGAAATCCCATCGTTTTTATTACGTTAAGTTCAAAGTTTATACGGTCCATAATATCGGCGGTAATGTTACTGCCGTAGCGTTCGTTTGCTCCTTTAAGCGTAAGTTTGCGAAGATAGTCGGCTTCGAGTTTTATGCGACAGGCTTTGTCAAAACCTCCAAGTTTTTCAATTCTTCCCCTGTTTGATTCTTCCGCTTCAAATTCGGCAATCAAATCTTCCCTGCTGTATTTTTTTTTGTAATCTTCTTCCGTACCAAATTCTTCGGGAATTGGAAAAACAGGCATTATTGCATCCGAATCGATACTGTATGATTCTATTTTATCAACTATTTCGCGTGTATTGTACAGCGCTTCGGGAACATCCGAAAACAGTTTTTCCATTTCTTCGGGCGATTTCAGCCATTCCTGTTTTGTGTATCTGAGTCGGTTCTGGTCTGAAAGATACGAGTTTGTATTCAGACAAATAAGATATTCGTGAGCGTCTGCATCATCTTCGTTTATAAAGTGTACATCGTTTGATGCAATGGTTTTAACACTGTATTTTTCCGCAAGTTTCAGAATTTCGGCGTTTACGGTTTTTTGTCTTTCATAAGTAGAGGTATCTGCATTTTTGCGGTCTGTTTTGTGGCGTTGAAGTTCAAGATAATAATCGCTGCCGAAGATGTTTTTAAACCACATTATTGATTTTTCGGCAGCATCAATATCGCCTTTCATAATGAGTTGAGGGATTTCGCCGCCGAGACATGCCGAGCAAACTATTAATCCTTCGTGATATTTTTCAAGAACGTTTTTATCAATACGCGGACGGTAATATTCGCCATCTATCCATGAAATTGAAACGAGTTTGCAAAGATTTTCATATCCTTTTTTGTTTTTTGCCAGCAAAATAAGGTGATAACCGCTTTGGTCGACTATTTGCTCTTTCCCTGTTGAGGGATTTATTTTTTTGAAATTCTTGTCTTTATCGTAAAGAGTGCGGCGTGCGCAATATGCCTCAACGCCAATTATGGCTTTAAAATGCCCGTCGCCGGGTAATGATTTATTTTTAGTTTTTACATAATCTACAAATTCTTTTATTCCAAACATGTTTCCGTGGTCGGTTACGGCGATGGCGTTCATTCCGTCGCTTATCGCCTTATCTACCAGCGCGGGAATTTTCGACATTCCATCAAGTATGGAATATTCAGTATGAACGTGTAAATGCGTAAAATCTATCATTTTATTTATATATATTAAATTTTTTTAATTTTTTCAAACGGATTCCGAATTGGGAATGCGAATATACAAAATAAAATATGGTTGAAGTCTTAAATTCTTTGGTTAGTTTTCAACATATTGTTATCAATACCTGTATTTTTTTGACACACTAACATTTGTGTTTTGGGGAAATGTAAATTGAAAATTATTTTTCAGAACAGCAAAACGCAAAAACCGTAAATGGTTAATTCATTAAAAAACTGCTGTTTCAATAAATTTACTTTGTAATTAAGATAATTAACTGTTCATTATAAATAAAAAATCACTGTACCAAAAGATTACAGCCGCGTATGTCGCTTGCCGTCAATCGTCCGAGAATTTCAAAACCGTAACTGCCGTTTATCCTGCCCAAATCATGAGTGGCAATAAACGAACATGAACCGTAATTTGCCAAATCAATGATATTTATTGCTCCGCCTGCATTTCGCACTAAAATATTAAAAGGATTGTGAATGTCGCGAACAAGAATTTTCATCCATGCAGGACACAAAAATTCTCCATTTCCCTTTGAATACGCCTGCGACAAAAGTTCTGTCATTCCGTATTCCGAATGAATATATCGAACGCCAAAACCGCTGCAAAGTATTTCATGCAACTTTGCTCTTGAAATTTCTTCTCTCCTGCCTTTCATTCCGCCCGTTTCCATAACAGTTAAACGCGGAAAATCAATCGAATATTTTTCAACAAAATCGAGCAGCGCGTAAGTTACTCCGATAAGAATTGTCGGCGTTTTTTTATTATTCAATTCGCAAAGCGTTTTATAAAGTTTATCATGATTGTTGAGAAAAAAACCGCTATGTTTGTTATTGCTTTGTTTTATCAGATTATCAACCATATAAACAAGCGATGAGCCTGTTCGCTCCAAATATGAAGGCAATAATCCCAAAATTGCATAACCGGCAGGATTACCGTAAAACAGACAAAACGCATTTGTGAAACTTTTTTCATACAAAGCAATATCCGCAACATAATGAAAACTTTGTCCGGCGCCCGTTGTACTGCTGCTCGAAAAAACGGTCTGTTCTTTTTTACCGCAGCAGTAAACCTTGTTCGATTTAAACAGTTCTATCGGCAAAAATGGAATTTCTTCTATTTTTTTTATGCTTTTAATATTGATATTTAACAATTTAATCCATTCACAATATGGTTTGCAATTTTTTGCCTGATGATGAAAAATATCCATACATAATTGCAAAAAATCATTATCATTTTTTATTGAAAATATATCATAATTCATTTCGCATTTTTAAAACTTTGGGCAAATATAAAACAAATTATTTTTAAATTGCGAAAATTCGGATTACAAATTCAATTCTATTATGAAATTCGGTAAGGCATAATAAAAACGGCAAGGGTAAAAAATATTTTTTGCATTAACCTTATTTAACCATAATATTTACGCCGACTTGAAAAATCATATTTAAATTTGTATCAAATTTATTAAAATATTTTTATGATTGTACATATTTATAAAATACTGAATTTATTAAATATTTGCTGTTGCAATAATGTGAACATTATCATTATAAATTATAAAAATTAAATAATAATATGAAAAAAAATTTAACATATTCAATAATTGCAGTATTATTTTTCTGCATTGGTACAAATGTATTTGCTCAGGAAAAATCAAATTTTCTCACAAAACTTCTTGACAAAGGTTTTTTGATGACAATGGATTTCCGCATGGGAACCAATCCTTCGTTTAAGAAAACAAAAACATTCAGAACTTCGGACTGGATATTCGGAGTCGGCTACAATTTCAATAAATATCTGTCTGCACGCATTCCGGTTGGAATAAAGGAAGAAGCAATGTTTGAAGAAGATGGCGTAAGAGACTGGAAACAAAGCGAAACGCTTGGACTGTGTTTGGGTTTTAAGATTGATCCGCGCATGGAACTGAACGTGTCGGCAGGCAGCAGCATAAGCGGAGACAACGACTGGAAATATACTTATTACAACGCAGGAATTAATATTCAAACAAACGCAAAATATTGCAACGGAACATTAGGCTTTGGTTTCCGTTTTTATGATGCGCGTAAAAATATTAAAAACCGTAATGCGGTTTATCTTGCTCTCGGATTACGAATAAGTAAATAAAAAATAAAATTCAGATGAACCAATAAGCAGTTCAAACAGGCTTTTCCTGTCTGAACTGTTTTATTGTATTGATTTTTCATACGGATTTATGAAAACTGTTAATAAATTTAAACTTTTAGTTTTATTAGCTGTTACGGTCGCCTGCGACAAACCCTACACCGGCGAACCTGCCCTAATGCGTTCCGTTCTGGTTTATATGGTTGGCGACAACAGTTTGAGCAAATATTGCGAAGAAAACATAAAAGCAATAACAGCAGGCGTAAAAAACACATTTACAGAATACAACAGCGTTTACGTTTACTGCGACAAAACAGATTCCAATCCGGTATTGCTTCGGCTGCATAAAAACGGAAATTCGGTAAAGTGCGATACGGTAATAAAATATCCCGAAACAAATTCGGCATCGCATGAGCAGTTAGCGGCAGTAATAACAGATGCTTATGCAAACAACAGATACGATTCTTACGGTTTAATTTTGTGGTCGCACGCAACAGGCTGGCTGCCGCCCTGCTTTTCGGATGGAGAATTTGTTACGCAATCGTTTGGCAGAGACAATGGCTACGAAATGGATATTAAAGATTTGGCGGCAGCCTTGCCCGACAGTTTTTTTGAATTTATTATTTTTGACGCCTGCAATATGGGCGCTGTTGAAGTTGCATATCAGCTGCGCGGCAAAACACAGTTTATATTATCGCCAACAACCGAAATCGCTGCCGAAGGATTGCCGTATAAACAAATAATTCCGGCGCTTTTATCAAAAAACACAAATTATAAAACACGGCGCAAACATGTTACGATTATTATCTGAATACACTTGAAACAGGCGTTGCGCTCAGTCTTGTATCAACGGCAGAAATGGAAAATCTGGCGGCAACGGTAAAAAATATTTATGCAAATCACAAAGACCGGACAATAAATACTAACGATATTCAACATTTCGACAGATATTTTAAAAATTTATTTTTGTTTTATGATTTGGAAGATCTTGTAAAAAACATTGCTTCCGATGAAGAAATAATAACATTTCAAAACATTTTCAATAAAATTGTACTGTTTGCGCAGTCGCCGCCTGTGGTATATAGAGTACCGATAAATACATACTGCGGGTTAAGTTCATATATTTTCGGAATAAACCGGAATATTGACGATTATTACAAAACTTTAGACTGGTACAAAGACATTTACTGAACTTTTATCTGACTGGCGCAGCGATTAAAAAAATGTATATACATTTTAATGAAAAAGTATATACATTTCACTGAAAAGGGATATACCTTTTGACAAAAACGTATATACCTTTGACAAAAAAGAGACTGTCTAAAAGTCTCTTTCATTCTGTTTATTAAATATTCAATTCCCGAATATTAATTTAGTTTTCAACCGGATTTATTGATTTCCAAACTATTGCCGACAATGCTGCTCCTGCAAATGGAGCAACTATAAACAGCCATAATTGACCAAGTGCTTTACATGAACCGTAAAAGATTTCAAAAATTGCCGGTCCTGCACTGCGAGCAGGATTAACCGATGTTCCCGTAACAGGAATGCAAACAATATGAACCAAAATTAATGTCAAGCCTATTGCCAAACCGGCAAATGCTCCCGCTCCCTTTTTGCTGTCGGTTGTTGCAAGCGCAACAAATACAAAAACAAATGTAAATACAAGTTCGGCAATAAATGCCTGAACAAGCTGTCCATCCGCAAATCCGTTTGCTCCGGTGTTTGTTGCTCCAACAGGATGATAAACTTTTACCAGAATAAAAAGAACAAGCGAACCGATTATTGCTCCAACAGTTTGAAAAATCATATACATTCCTGCATCTTTACCGTTTATTCTGCCCGAAAGCAAACATCCCAAAGTTATTGCAGGATTAATATGACAGCCTGAAATTCCTCCGATTGCATACGCCATGGCAACAACCGACAAACCAAACGCGCAGGCAACCGTCAGCACCCAGTCTGCGCCTGTTCCTGCGTTAAAGATTGCGCTGCCGCAACCCATCAAAACCAAAACCATTGTGCCGACTGCTTCGGCAAGATATTTTTTCATTTTCTTAATTTTTAATGTTTATAATTCAAAAGATTAATATCAAACGCAAAAGTATAAAATATTTTATATCAAATTTGTTAAAAAATATTTCAGCGCCGCATCGAACAGGCTGCGCTGGATATACGTATCCTCATTACTGTAAATTTATGGATGCATGGAAGTTTTTACAACAGTTACAGTAAATTTATTTTTGAATGATATGTTTACTTGATTCTGTTTTCAATAAATTCAGCCATTGCATATACATTTCTTCGGGCATGTGCCGATAGCCGGATTCGTGAAGTTTAACATACGTTTCTTCCATTTCAAAATACATTGATTTTATATGATTATCGTTAAAAAGTTCTTCCGGTTTTTTTGCGTTTTTAATTTTCATTTGCCTGTCAATGTAAAATTTTTGTGCTTCGGCTTTAGTTAGCATGGCATTTACATTGTTTGGGTGATGCTGCAAAACAGTATTGCAGCATTTTATTACAAATTCCGGATTTTCTTTGCCGTATTTATGCTGATAGCCTTGCGCCAAATCAACCAGACAGTTGGCTACTGCCTGTTTATTGCTTAACGTATCCATATACAAGCCATTGCGTATTGCGTCCAAACTTACGTATCCCGAAGCCATAAGCCATGCATCAATGGGAAAAGTTGCGCTTGTGAGTTCGGTATTGTACCAGCCTGTTTTTTGCGAAAAGATTTTTATATAAATATGATTTGGAGCAAATGCAAGATAACACGGAACATTTAATTCATCAGCCAAAATTTTATACAGATAAGGTAATGAATGGCAATTACCGCTGCTTGTTGCCAACAGTTTTGACACAAACATTTTTGTCCAGTCGATGTTTCCCCATGTATCTTCAAAATCATAAGCAAATGGCAGATGTATCAGAGTATTTGCAGAATCAATTTCTATGAAAATACTGTCAGTTAACACTTTAAAAATAGCAGCGTGTTTACTTATGACTTCTTTGTCTTTTCCTTCGTAGGTTATAAGTTCGGGATTGGAAATGTACGTTATTACATGAATTAATGCTGATAACTCATCGTCAAAAACATCTGTATTCAAATAACCGTCATAATAGGCATCTTCGGTAAGAAATACAGCATTTATAAAGCTTACAGGCTCTTTGCCTGTCAACATTTCATTTATGCGGACGTATGCTTTTTTATAAATGTCTTTTTCTTGAGAATATGTCGAAAAAGAACAAAATAATATAACTGCGAACAATATTTTTTTCATATTATTTTATATTTTATTGTTATTTTGGTTTATATGGATAATATTTTCCATTTGTTAAGATTCTGAATTGCGCTTTTGGTGAATAATTAGTCATAACTTTCTGAGAAATCAACGAGATTAAATTTGTTATTTTTATAAACATAACTCCAATAAATTAAATGATATACACTATCATCAATAAAATAGTTTTCTATTGGTTTTATACAATTACGTTCAACATAAGTATTTGTATCAATAAAAAAATCATTGAAGAGTTTACCATAATACATAAAAATATAACCCCTATAAAAAAATAATGCATCTGTATCATAACTCAACAAAACATCATTGTGTTTGTAATCATATAATTCAATATCAATTATTGTGTTTCTATTTTCATTTATAGCCAAGAGAGTAAAACAAATTTGCAAATTTCTAATTCTGGGATAAGATTGTATAGTGTCTATTAGAGAATCAAGCAACGATACAAAAGCAATATTATTCTTCACTTCATAAACTTTGAACTTTTTAGTTATATAATCTTCCAATGTATATTTATCTTCATACACTGCATTCTTTTCATTCTGTTTATTTGACGATTGCGTACAGCATATATTAATAATTGTAATAGTGTCGTGTCATATTTAGAAAGTCTTAAAAATGTTGTATCTTTGCATTCAAAAAAACAGCAATGAAAAAGTACAAAGTAACACTGTCTGAAGAAGAAAAGTCTCATTTGGAGACAA
>JAISOH010000089.1 GCA_031275825.1 Prevotellaceae bacterium
ATCATAATCTTCATTTTTATTTGAATAAATATTGTTGTCTGAAAGGTCGGATTTTCGCTGTTGCAAATCTTAAAGATGAAACAACCGAAGCGAAATTCAACGATTTAATTCGGAATTTACAATAATTTTAGCAATATTTTGTTATAATAAAGCAAAAAAAACATAATAAATTGGGATTGCAGCGTAAAAAAGTTGCCTGTAATTTTGCAGTCAAAAAACAAACAAATATGAGTAAAGTTGGAATTTTTTACGGTTCAACAACCGGAAATACAAAAGAGATAGCGGTAAAAATTACCGAAAAGTTAGGAATAACGGCAGATTTGCACGATGTTGCAACAGGAGTTGTTGATTTTGATAATTATGATGTGTTATTTTTTGGCGCATCCACATGGGGTTATGGAGATTTACAGGACGACTGGGAAGATTACAGAAAGAAACTGATACCTGTAAATATGGCAGGCAAAAAGGTTGCCTTATTCGGTTGTGGCGATTCTTCGGCTTATTCCGATTCGTTTTGCGATGCTTTGGGAAAAATTTATAAAATAATAAAAGAAAAAGGATGCGAAATAATAGGTATGGTTGATACTGCCGGATATTCGTTTGATTCATCCGAAGCGGTAACAGACAACAAATTTGTTGGTTTGCCTATTGATGTAAACAATGAAGACAATCTCACCGAAAGCCGCTTGGATGCATGGATTGAACAGTTAAAAAAAGAAATGCGGTGATATAAATTTACGAAGCCACTCGGAAATTATTAATTAAACACGGGAAAATCAGACAATATTAGAATTTGTCTGATTTTTTTATTACGCAGCTGTTCTTTACGAAAAAATCTGCAATGATATATTTTCCCCTTCTTTTGTGTCAGTACAAAGAACAGAAATAAAAAATCAGGCGGTAAATTTGCTTTTACGCCTCAATTTCCATACTTTTACAAAATAATAAACAGAAATTGTATGATAACCGACAATAAATATGCTATTAAAACATGGAAAAAACTTGCGCTTTTTACAGGAGCAAGCATTTTGCTTGTGCTTTCGCTACCTCGTAATTCGGCTTTTCATTACGAATTTCAAAAAGGCAAGCAATGGATGTATGAAGATATTATCAGCCCGTTTGATTTTCCAATATACAAAACAGATGAAGAACTGTTTGACGACCGAAGTAAAATAATGCAAACATACAAGCCGTATTTTCAATACGATGCATTTGTAGAACAGCAGCAGTTGAGCGTGTTTTCGGCAAATCTTGAGGCACAGATAGAACAAAAGTACAACCACGAAAAAAACATTCTGCTAAATCTGTTGAAAGATGCCTATCGGCGGTATATAGTGCAGAAAAACGATATTCCGCAAATATTTACAAAACGCCCGCAACTTGTAATATCAGTCATTAAAAACAATATTTACAAAGATTATCCCATATCCGAAGTTTTTACTCCCGATGAAGCATACAGGCATATTTCTTCGGAATTCGGCAAAAAAACAGATGCCGCTGTAATGCAATACATATTTTCAAAAATCGACATAGGCAATTATATACGTACAAATATCCTGTTTGATGAAGCCGTGACTGAAAAAATCAAAGAGCAGCTTGTCGAAAATATTTCGATAACAAAAGGAATAATACAAGCCGGTACGAAATTGATAGCCAAAGGAGAAACAATAAATTCAAAGAACATTGAAATTCTCGAATCGTTTAAAAAAGAATACATGAACGGCGAAGGATTTCCCGGCAGTTTTTGGCTTGTGATGGCAGGACAGATTTTACTTGTTCTTATATGTTTATTTCAACTTTATTTGATTTTGGGATGGTATCAACCCGAGATATTTAATCGCACGCAAAATCTTGCATTTATACTTCTACTGATTGTCGTTTCAGCTTTCGGCTCTATTCAGGTTATAAAATCCGGCATGAATATTTATCTTGTTCCGCTTACGGTTGTTCCGATTTATACAGGTACGTTTTTCCGTTCGCGCACGGCAATATTTATATATCTTACAATTATCATGCTTATATTTATTTATGCTCCCAACAGTTTTGAATTTGCCTTTGTGTCGCTTGCGGCGGGCATTATATCAGTTTCTCAATTTCGCACATGGTACCGGCGCGGACGCCTGTTTATTGCAATAGGACTGATATTTCTGTTTTATTGCCTGTCGTATGTTACGGTTTGTTTGATAAAAGATGGATTATTTGAAAACATAAATTTGAAAACATTGCTGATATTTGGCGTAAACGCCGTATTTGTATTGTTTGGATGTCAACTGATTTATGTATTTGAGAAGATTTTCGGATTTCTGTCGAACAGCACGCTTATGGAACTTTCTGATACAAACCGCATACTGCTGCGCCAACTTGCCGAAAAAGCGCCCGGAACATTTCAACATTCGATGCAGGTTGCAAATCTTGCCGAAGAAGTTATGCGGCAAATAAACGGCGAAACTTTGCTTGTGCGGGTCGGAGCTTTATATCATGATATAGGGAAAATTATGAACCCGGAATATTTTATTGAAAACCTGCAATTAACAGGATATTCGCTGCATGAAAAAATGAAACCCGAAGAAAGTGCAAAAATCATTATCAAACACGTTGAAGATGGAATTACTCTTGCCAAAAAATATAATCTGCCAAACAAAATAATTGATTTTATCAGAACTCATCATGCAAAATCAAATACCCGATATTTTCTGTCAAAATACAAAGAGCAGCATCCAGATGCAACCGATTTTTCGGCATTTTCGTATCCCGGACCAAATCCTTACTGCAAAGAACTTGCGGTGCTTATGATGGCTGATTCTATCGAAGCGGCTTCACGCAGTTTGCAGACAATAACGCATGAGTCAATAAGCGATTTGGTTGAAAAAATAATAAATTATCAAATTTCAAACGGATATTTTAATGATTCGGATTTAACATTTAACGAACTTACGCTTGCAAAAGAAATATTCAAATCAAAATTGAAGAATATCTATCACGTGAGAATCGAATATCCTAAACAGATATGACGGAAATACATCTCGTTACGCATCAAATTTTGCAGTAAACAGCTGTTTCTTGCGAATAAAAATCAGCAAAAGATAAGACATTAACATTTGCGGTCTTTATATATTAGCATATTACAAGTATTGTTTTCTAACAGTATCCATTATAACAAACATTTATTATAAAACAGTTTGCTTACAATGGACATTTTGGATTAATAAACAAAAAGAGGCTGTCTTAAAATGGTATTTTACACGCCATTGCGAGGACGAAACCGGAGTTTTAAGACAGTCTCTTTTATTTATAAATCAATTATAATTACACAGTTGCCATATATTGAATTAACTCGATAACTTTGTTGGAATAACCCCATTCGTTATCATACCATGCAACAAGTTTTACGAAATTCCCGTTAAGAGCAATTCCTGCTTTAACATCAAATACAGATGTGCGCGACTCTCCGACAAAATCAGATGAAACAACTTCATCTTCGGTATAACCTAATATTCCTTTGAGTTCACCTTCGGCTGCATTTTTTACGGCTGCGCAAATTTCAGCGTAAGTTGCTGATTTTTCCAGACGGCATGTAAGGTCAACAACCGAAACATCCAGCGTTGGAACGCGAAGAGACATTCCCGTAAGTTTTCCGTTCAGCGAAGGAATTACTTTTCCTACCGCTTTTGCTGCTCCTGTTGATGAAGGTATTATATTTCCGGAAGCCGCACGACCGCCGCGCCAGTCTTTCAGCGAAGGACCGTCAACAGTTTTTTGCGTTGCCGTAGTAGCATGAACAGTTGTCATCAAACCTTCTATAATTCCGAATTTATCGTTAACAACTTTTGCCAAAGGAGCCAAACAGTTTGTTGTACACGAAGCATTTGACACAATTGTTTGTCCTTTGTATTCTTTATGGTTTACGCCCATAACAAACATTGGCGTATCATCTTTTGAAGGCGCCGACATAACAACTCGTTTTGCTCCTGCCGCAATATGAGCTTCGGCTTTTTCCTTTGTCAAAAACAATCCTGTTGATTCTACAACATATTCTGCGCCGATTTCGTTCCATTTTAAATTTGCAGGGTCTTTTTCGGCAGTTACTCGAATAGCATGTCCGTTTACGACAAATTTACCATCTTTTGCTTCAACAGTTCCATTGAATTTTCCATGTACCGTGTCGTATTTTAACATATAAACCATGTAATCAACATCAATAAGATCGTTGATTCCAACAACTTCGATGTCGCTTTTGGTTAAGGCAGCACGAAAAACCAAACGTCCTATTCTGCCAAATCCGTTAATACCAATTTTAATTTTTGCCATATCTTTTTATATATTAATTAGTTAATTTCTTTTTCGTTGAAATGAGTTTGCAAAGATATAAATAATTGATGATTAATAATAAGAATATATATATTTTTATTTTTTTTTACATTATTTATGAATTTATTTTATCATAATCACGTAAAACTAAATTTTCACATATCATAACAGCTGTTAATGATTATCTGCAATTATTTTTTTCAGGTCAATTTTTTCTCAACTGTTGACAATATTTCTTTTTCCAGCGAACAGGCATTGTCGGCTATTTCCTGAGCTTTTACAAGCGTGTCGGTAACAAAAACCTTATCGTCCAATCCCGAAGCGTTTATTTTTACATTCAGGAACGCTCCCAAAACTCCGGAGCGTGCGGCCAAGGCTCCAACGCCGGCATCGCTTATTGAATTTGGATTTCCCGATTCTGCCATTGCTTTTATCACATGCATCGAATCATAACAAAGTTGCATAACACTAAGCGGCACTTCAATTGCATAACGTGTTGCTTCCTGTATTTTTTGTTTACGGATTTGCTTTTCTGCATCTGTTTTTTTTGGTAGCGCAAATGCATCCATTATTTTGTTGAAAGCATTGGTATCTTCATCTACTTTTTTGAGAAGTTTATCCATAAATGTTTTGCCGCGTTCAGCCCAATCCGAAAATTCTTCCCAGCGATTGTCCCAGCCTGCTTTGTGAGACGATAAGTTGGCAACCATTGTGCCAAGTGCCGCGCCAAGCGCTCCCATATATGCCGCTATTGAACCTCCTCCGGGTGCAGGCGATTCTGATGCCGTTTCGTTTGAAAAATCGGTAAGACTGAAATCTGTAAGCAATTTTTGATTTTCCTTTTCTGCAAGGATATATTCTATTATTTTTTTATTGCAGTCAAATAGATACAATTCATTTAATCCTAATGATTTTACGGCAATTTTTATTATTTCGGCATCAGAAATTCCGGTAGAACGTTTTTGTTTTTTCAAAAAATATTTTCCTGCATCAAGCATGGCTTTAAGCGGAACAACACCCACAAGTTCGGAACCTGTAACTCTCAAGCCCCGTTGTGCTGCACATTCGCAGGCTTTGTCGAAAGCGATATGCATTGGCGTTACATTAATATCGGTCAAGTTCATCGATATTTGTGCAATGCCGTATTCTTCAATAAACCAGCCAATGGCTTTTACCGATTTTAATATTCCGGGTATCCATATTTCATTGCCGTTTTCATCAATAATCTTTTTACTTGCGGGGGATGATGTTTCTCGTTTGGGACGTCCTTTTTCGCGTAAATCGAAAGCGACAGCATTTGCTCTTCGCACCGAAGTTGTATTAAGATTTACATTATAAGCAATCAAAAAATTACGTGCGCCAACGGCAATTGCTCCGGTTTCAGGTAAAAATTCCGCAGGTCCGAAATCGGGTTTCCATTCGGGATTTGATAGTTTTTCTTTTAATCCTTCATATTCGCCGGCTCTGCAATCGGCAAGATTTTTTCGCTGTGGAAAAAATGCCGCCATTTCGTAGCAATAAACGGGAATATAAAGTTCATTTCCAATGCGTTTTGCAAGATTTCGAGCATATTCTACCGTTTCGTTCATAGTAATATTTGCAATAGGAATGAGCGGAAGTACATCTGTTGCGCCAAAGCGGGGATGTTCTCCATGATGTTTACTCATATCTATCAGTTCGCCTGCTTTTTTTACAGCGCGAAATGCGGCTTCGCAAACATCTGCGGGAGCGCCAACAAAAGTAACAACGGTGCGGTTTGTGGCTTTTCCCGTATCAACATTTATAAGCGTTACGCCTTCAATGCTTTCGATAGTGTCGGTGATTTGCTTAATAATATTCATATTGCGTCCTTCGCTGAAATTGGGAACGCATTCAATCAACTGTGTTTTGCAGGCTTTACAGTCCTGAATATATTTTGATGTTGTGTTCATTTGTATATTTTAAAATTCAGTACATTACAAAAATTATTTTCAGTCTGCATAATTGCCTATATATTACCTGTATATAAATGTTATTTATTTTGGAAACATCTTGAATTTTCGTACAGTTACAGTTTTAAATACAGACGGATTCAATGTCAAAGATATACATTCGCAATGAATAAACAAAAAAATCATCAATTAAAACTCCGTCAGCCTTGTTTGCCGAAAAAGTAATAAAGATTAAATTGCAGAACTGTTCTTTATGGACTGCTTCAATACTTCCCGCTTTGGGCTAACGTCCTCGCAGTTTGCAATAACAATACAAAAATATATACGGAATAATTGATGTTTTTCACTATTTTTATTCATTTTTCACTCTCATAAAATATTTTCCCTGATATGTGTTCAATTCTTCAAGCCGTTTTTCAAATTTTGCAATGAGCCTGTCGTTGCGTAAAAGACTCCATGCGCTTTGCGATAAAAATCGCGGAGGAACTTCGCCGACAAACCGCTCGACAACAATTTTCGGATTTAACCGTTCTGCAAATTTCACAAAAAAATCAATATATTCATCTACTTCAAACACATGAAAATCATGAGGATTGTTAATAAATTCATGTTCCATTACTGTTCCTTTTATTATTTGCAGTTGATGAAACTTGACCGTATCAAGCGGAAGCTGCGACAGGATTTCCGCTTCATCAAACATCATTTGAACGGTTTCGCCGGGCAAGCCGAAAATTATATGAGCTCCGCATTTTATTTTACGTTGAGCCGTTGCCCGAATTGCCTCAACCGATTTTTCAAAGTCGTGTCCTCTGTTTATGCGCTGCAAAGTTGCATTGTAACATGATTCTATTCCGTATTCGACAATTACATATTTTGTTTTTGAAATTCCGGCAAGGTAATCAAGAATTTTATCGTCAACGCAATCAGGGCGAGTACCAATCACAAGCCCGATAACTTTCGGATGCGCAAGGGCTTCGCCGTAGCGCTGTTTCAAAACTTCAACAGATGCATAAGTGTTGCAGAATGCTTGAAAATATGCCAGAAACGATTCGGCGCGTCTGTATCTGTTTGCATGAAATTCGATACCTTCGTTTATTTGCCTTGTTATTGTTTTACCGGCATCGCAATATGATGGATTAAATGCTTTGTTGTTGCAGTAAGTGCAACCGCCGGATGCAAGCGTTCCATCTCTGTTTGGACAGGTAAATCCGGCATCAATGGCAAGTTTCTGAATACGCCGGCCAAATGTGCGTTTGAAGTATCCTGCGTACGAATTAAATCTGCGACTGTCGCCCCAAGAGTAAATCAAATCTTTATTTTTATAACTATTTTTTTAATTTTCCCGTTTCCTATAAGCGGCGCATGAGCATCGTTCGGAAAAAATATTACAGCCTGCAATGGATTTACTACACAGTAAACTTCGGGTTCGTCATCGAAAAATGCAATATCTTTTTCATCGTCGTATTTACTTTCGCCAGTATTGCAAAAAGAGCGGTCTTTCCATCCGAACGTTTCGCTTGCCGATACAGGCGTTTGAATATCAATATACGAATCGTGAACTTCGAGTTTTGCATCTTCAATATTTTTCATGTCATTTTCCGAAACAAGGGCGTAAACATTGTCGCCATCAATTTCATAACGACCTGTTTCGAGTTTGGTTATATCGCAGGAGCGCAGAAATTTGAATGCTTTTTCAAATCCTTCGTTCATTCTGCGATAGCGTTCCAAGCCAAGAATTGAGTCAATAATCATACTTGTAATTTTTTAAAATTTATGCAAATATAATAATATATTAAGAAACTGTTTAGATTTAACAAGAAACAATATAATTAAATTAATTTCAGTTGGTTGATTGATATTTGTTTTGTATCTTTATAATTATTAACAATATAACTCACAAGGCAATGAACAAAACAAATGACGCAAGCGCCACATAATAACGATTGCCTCTGCCGATAGTGGTTCATGCAGCAAACAAGCATGATGGCAAAGCGGCATTTGAGGTAATTGAACCGTTGAAATATCGTTTTGAGAGAATGAAAAAAATATATGCAGATGGAGGCTGTCAAGGAGAACTTGCTGAAAATGTGAAGAAAAATTTGGTTTGGATATGGAAATTGCATTGCACAGCGATAAATCAACAGAATTCAAGCCTTTGCCAAAGCGATTGGCTGTTGGAAGAACTTTTGCATGCTTACATAATTTCAGACGTTTGGCTAAAGACATGGATTTATCCGTTCAAATCAGGCTTTTGTACTCGAATCAAGTGTTTTTGACTTTTATTGTGCCGTATTACAATGTTTTTTGCTGTTTTTGAATGTAAATGTTATTTGTTTTGGATATTAAATAATTAACTTTCCTGTTGCATTGCCGTTTTCGGCGATTCCCGTAATTTCAACTTTCATAATTTTTCCGGTCAATTCTTTTTGGTAAGGAATTTCGACTTTTATGTAGTTTTCCGAAAATCCGCACATCATATCGCCGTGCACGGAATTTTCAAATAAAACATTTACCGTCTTAAGCATGTTGCGTCTGTAAAATTCGGAATGAAGCGTTTGGCATAAAGTTTTCAATTTGCCTGCCCTTTCGGTTTTTATGCTGTTTGCTATCTTTCCTTTCATTGTTGAGGTTACTGTGTTTGCTCTGTCCGAATATGGAAAAATATGCAGAAAAGCAGGATTTATTTCCTGCAAAAAATTGTATGTGGCATTAAAGTCTTCATCGGTTTCGGTTGGAAATCCGACAATTACATCAATTCCCGTGAAGGCATCAGGAATAAGTTTGAAAATATGATTTATGCGTTGCCTGAAAAATTTTGTGTTGTACCGGCGGCGCATTAATGCAAGAATTTTATCGCAGCCCGATTGCAGAGGTATATGAAAATGCGGTAAAAATTTTGATGAAACTCTGACAAAATCAATAATTTCGTCAGTCAGTAAATTCGGTTCTATCGACGATATTCTGTAACGTTCAATGCCTTCGACATTTTCTAAATTTTTCAGTAAATCCAAGAAATTTTCACCTGTTGTTTTTCCAAAATCTCCTGTATTTATGCCTGTAATAATAATTTCCTTTACGCCTGAATCTGCAATAATTTCAGCTTCATTGCATATTTCTTCTATTGAAATATTTCTGCTTTTTCCTCGCGCCATTGGAATTGTACAGTAAGCGCAATTATAATCGCATCCGTCCTGAACTTTAAGGAATGAACGCGTACGGTCGCCGATTGAAAAGGCTTTGAAAAAACTTTTTGTTTCGTTTATCTCACAGGAAAAAATTTTTGCCTTTCTTTTTTCGCTTATTGAGTTTACATATTCAAAAATATTTCCTTTCATGTCGGCGCCTGCAACAATATCAACGCCTTCGATTGCAGCTAATTCCTCCGGTTTTAACTGTGCATAACAGCCTGTTGCAACAATAATTGCATTAGGCGCCTGTTTTATAATCTTACGTAAGAGTTGCCGGCATTTTTTGTCGGCATTTTCGGTTACCGAACAGGTATTAACAACATACACATCTGCAATTTGACAGGCAGGTACGCGTATAAAATCATTTTCGAGAAACTTGCGCGCAAGAGTCGATGTTTCTGAAAAATTGAGTTTACAGCCAAGAGTGCAAAATGCTATTTTACGTTTTTCGTTCATAATAACCTGATTTTGGATAATAAAAAATACAAGCATCAAATATTATATTTAATGCTAACCTGTAAAATATATTGATATTACGAATATGCTTACAGCAGACAAAATTACTGAAATCTTTTGTAATGCGTACTTTTTCGGCAAATAATTTTGAAAAGAAGCAGGGGAAAATCAAAAAAAATCATCCGAAAACGAAAAAAGCGACAGTCGAAAAACATATCTCATTGCAAGAAATGCAACCATGAAGCAACCTAAGTGAAGCGGATATTAAACGGACTTAATTCAAAGGCAATTTTTATTTGCTTGCACGTAATTGGAAAATTTAATGCTACCTTTGTATAAACTTTTTTGAAGAAGATGATAAAACGGATATGTATATTTTGTTCATCAAGTGACAAAATTGATAAAGCACACTTTGATGCAGCCGAAAAAATTGCTTTTGAACTTACAAAAGCAGGCTATGCAATTATTTGCGGAGGCGGTTCGCACGGATTAATGGGAAGAATAATAGAAACAACTGTAAAAAACGGCGGATATGCAGTCGGCGTTATTCCCGAATTTATGCGGACGGTAGAATGGGACAGCAAGGAACTCAGCGAGCTTGTTGTTGTTGAAGATATGCGCGAACGCAAAAAACGAATGATAGAAAATGTTGAAGCAATCATAGCCCTTGCCGGCGGATGCGGAACTCTTGAAGAATTAATGGAAGTTATAACGCTTAAACGGCTTGGCAGATTTACAAAGCCTATAATTATTCTCAACACAAACGGATTTTATAACCATCTTAAAAAATTGCTTGATAAAATGATAGATGAAAATTTTATGAACAGACAGTCAATTGATATATGGAAATTTGTTGATAATCCCGAACAGATTATTGATGCTATCCACAATTCGGCGCCATGGACCAGCGATGCAATAAAATTTGCAGTCGTTTGATTATAAAACACTGTTAAATAAATGTAAGCATGGATGTGATTTTTGAAAACATAAAAAAAACAATAGCCGCCGAACTGGCACAATTCAGGCAATTTTGCAAGGCAGAACATACATCATTCGGATTTATGTTTGATGATATCAGCCAGTATATGTTTGCCAGCGAAGGAAAATTGCTGCGACCCATAATTATTTTGCTTTCGGCAAAAATGAACGGAGAAATATGCAAAAAAACATATATTGCGGCTCATTCAATGGAAATATTGCATACGGCAACTCTTATTCACGATGACATTGTTGATGGCGCAGAGATACGGCGCGGAATTCCAACAATACAATCGCAATGGTCGCCGCAGATAGCCGTACTTATCGGTGATTATCTGCTGGCAAAAGCTCTTTATATTATTACAAAAAACAAAATGTACGATGTAATTCCCATAGCCACCGAAGTTGTAAAACACCTCTGCGAAGGAGAACTGTTTCAAATTCAGAAATCAATAACCATGGATACTACCGAAGAAGATTATTTGGACGTGATATATAAAAAAACTGCAAGTCTGATATCGGTATGTACTCGCTTTGGAGCAATATCGGTTGACGCCGGCAATGAAGTAATTGAGCAAATGACCGAAATAGGACGAAACATAGGTATGGCTTTTCAAATCAGAGATGATATTCTGGATTTTGATAAAAATAATAAAACAGGAAAAACATACGGAAACGACCTGCGAGAACATAAATTAACTCTGCCGTTGATTTATGCGCTTAAAAACTCTACCGAAGACGAACAGAAAACAATAATCGAAAAATTAAAAAACAACAGTAAAAATCCGCATTTTATTGATGATATAATAGAATTTGCATACAGACACGAAGGAATAGTTTACGCCGAAAAAAAAATGAAACATTTTTGCAGGCAGGCAATAAAATTACTTGAAGAATTTCCTCAAAGCGATGCCCGCAATTCATTGATAATGCTTGCAGAATATACAGCAATAAGAAAAATATGACAATATATAATCAGGAAAAATTAAATGAAACATTTTTTCTATTCTCTTGCGTCAAAACAAAATAGATGAAATTTATAATTGAACGACTAATCACATAATTAGTTGAATTGACTAAATCATTCCATTTCTTTTGTGCCGAGCATTCCGCAGGCAGCAAAAATATCTGTTCCTCGCGAGGCGCGAAGTGTTGTTAAAATGTTTTTGCCGTTCAAATAATTTTGAAATTTTTCTACTGTTTCATCATTTGAAGGCTGCAAATCGCAATCGGGAATTTGATGAAAACGTATAAGATTTATTCTGCAGTCCAATCCATGCAGCAATCTGGATAATTCCTTGCTGTGGTGCGGAGTGTCGTTGATTCCTGCAAACATTATGTATTCAAAACTTAAACGGCGCTGATGAGAAAAATCATAATTGCTTAATGTTTTAATAATTTCTTTAACAGGATATTTTTTTTGTACCGGCATAAGTTGCAATCGTTCATCATCAAACGGATTGTGTAAACTTATTGCCAAATGGCATTTACTTTTGTTTATAAATTCTTCCATTGCAGGAATAATTCCTATTGTTGAAACAGTTACACGTTTCGGCGACCACGCAAAACCATAATCCGAAGTTATTATTTCAAGGCTTTTAAGTACATTTTCGATATTGTCGAAAGGTTCGCCCATGCCCATGTACACAATATTTGTAAGACTGCCGAATTCGGGAATACTGCAAATCTGGTTTAAAATTTCGCCTGCCGACAAATTCAATTGAAAACCCTGTTTGCCTGTCATGCAAAATTTGCAAGCCATTTTACAGCCTGCTTGCGAAGAAACGCAAAGCGTAGAACGGTCGGATTCAGGAATATAAACAGACTCTACAAATATTTTTTGCTTTTGGCGGCTTTCAAAAAGATATTTTTTTGTTCCATCTGCAGATGTTTGATTTTTTGGAGGAAACGAAACTCCGATGTCGAATTTTTCTGTAATTTTTTTTCGGTTTTCAAGCGAAATATTTGTCATTTCGTCAATTGTTTTCACTTGTTTTTTGTAAAGCCAGTCTGCAATTTGCCTTGCAGTAAAACGCGGCAATGATAATTGCGATGCAATTTCGCCGAGTTCGCTTAACGTTTTTCCAAAAAGAAAATCTTTCATCATGAAAAAATTAAATATCAAATCATTTTAATGATATTTCTTGCAAGATTTTGCAATGTCCGTATGCCTTCTCCATCCTGTTTCAAATCGTCAACCGTAGAGCCGCGAATGTTATTCCAGTATGTAGATGAGGCAACCGGCATTTCATTAATTGTAAAATATTGATTTAATCCTTCAAAAGTCATTGATGCGCCTGTACGGCGGGTGGTTACTACTGCCGCTCCTGTTTTATGGCGAAAATATTTGGAACTTGAATAAAATGCCTTGTCTAAAAATGACTTCATTGTTCCTGTCATTCCTCCGAAATATGTTGGAGATGCCAAAATGAGAGCATCGGCGCTTTTCATTAATTCAATCCATTTTCGTTCTTCACCTGTTGTATGCACGCAAACTGCTTGTTCGTTGCGGCATCTCATACATGCGATACAACCTCTGACATCGTTCTTCCCGATGTGAATAATTTCAAAATTCAGATTTTCATTTTTAAAAATTTCGCCGATAATTGAGAGCGCATAGGCAGTATTGCCGTTTTCATCTGGACTTCCGTTGATTGCAACGATTTTTTTGTTTTTGGCTTTTTTATCTGATTTAGTCATTCGTCCCGAAATATTTCCCAATATAAATCCTGTTGCTGATATAATTGCAGCTTTTATAAATTCCCTTTTTTTCATTTTTTTATCTTATAAAATTGGTAAATATTTTTTCTGCCTGCTTTGGTTTCATATCTTTTGCGTGTTCTCTCATTTTTAACATCCATGCCATATTTTTTGCAAGCATTTGCATTATCTGTATTCCTTCTTCATCTTTGGATGCATCGCCGGGCTCCAGTCCGTGAATAACATTCCAATAGTTTGATGCAGGAATCAACATTTCTGCAATATTGAGATAATGATTCAAACTGTTGAATGTCATACTGCCTCCTGTTCTGCGAACGGCAACTACAGACGCCCCTACTTTATGCCGAAACCATCCGCCGTTGACTTCGGCAACATAAAATGCACGGTCTAAAAAACATTTCATCGTGCCTGCAATTCCCGAATAATATACCGGCGATGCAATAATAATTCCGTCTGCATCTTTCATTTTTACAACAGCGCTGTTTACTGCATCATTTGTTATGACGCATTTACCGTTTCGATTTTCATAACATTTTCCGCAAGCCGTACATCCGCGAATATGCCTGCCTCCAATGTCGATAATTTCAAAATCAATTCCCTCTTCAACAATAATATTTTTTATAAGCGTTAAAGCAAAAAACGTATTTCCGTTTTTTCGCGGGCTTCCCTGTATTGCCACTACTTTCATAAATTTTTAATTATATAATTATGATTTACTTTATGATAAAAATTACATTTTCTCTTATATAGTTACTTTATTATCAATATATTTAATATGATTTCATTTTAAAATCATTTGAAATTTATATATATGATTTAATATTAAACGATTACAATAAAAGCGCAAAATATTAATATCAGATGCAAAAATACACAATTAATTGCTTTATATGCAAAATCCAGCAGTAAAAAATGAAATTAAGTACACATAAAATTTTTTGTTTTGTTTGTCCGTTTATATTTTTATCATTTCAAACCTTCACGTTTCAACAGCGGATAAACATTTGGCGAATGTCCGCGAAAGTTAACATAAAGTTTCATTAAATCGTCCGTATATCCACGTTCCAAAATGTTTTTGCGGAATGCTGCCGCTGTGGCTTTGTCAAAATAACCTTTTTCGACAAATGCTTCAAAAGCATCTGCATCAAGTACTGCCGACCATCTGTAACTGTAATATCCGGCAGTATATCCTCCCGAAAAAATATGTTTGAAATATGTGCTGCGATAACGCGGTACTATTTGAGGTATTAATCCTATTTTTTGCATTTCATCTTTTTCAAATTTATTGATATCCGAAACAGGTTCGGCAACCGAACGCGTATGATAAGCCATATCAAGCAGAGATGCGGCAAGAAGCTCAACATTGTTGAATCCCTGATTAAACTTTTTGCTTTCCGTAATTTTATTGATTAATTCATTCGGAATATTTTCACCTGTTTCATAATGGCGGGCATACATGTTCAATACTTCGGGAAGCAAAGCCCAGTTTTCCATTATTTGAGACGGCAATTCTACAAAGTCGGTTGGCGTATTTACTCCTGCTACGCTTGGATATGTGCAATCAGAAAGCAGTCCGTTGAGGGCGTGTCCAAATTCGTGAAAAACGGTAGAAACTTCATCAAGATTAAGCAAAACAGGCTTGTCGGCAGTCGGACGCGCAAAATTATAAACAAGCGAAACTACGGGACGAACATCGACAGTTACGGTTTCGGATGTTTTTTCATCTTTTATGCAAGAGCGGTGTTGAGTGCGAAATTCGGTCATCCATGCTCCAACTCCTTTTGTAGGACGAACATAAAAATCAAGATATAAGATGCCTGTAAATTTTCCATCTGCTTCCTGCACTTCGTACACAACAACATCATCGTTGTAAACGGGAATATCGTTTCGTTTTATAAATTGCAATCCGTAAAATTTCAAGGCAACATCAAAAACGCCCTGTAAAACATTGTCGAGACTGAAATACGGCAAGAGCATTTCTTCGTTGAGGTCGTATTTTGCAATGCGAATTTTTTCGGCATAATAACTCCAGTCCCAAGGTTCAAGATTAAATTTTTCGCCGCTTTCGGTTATCATTCGCTGAATATCGCCGGCTTCCCGTTTTGCAAGTTGCAATGCGGGTTCCCATATTTGCAATAATAACTGTGTGGCGGCTTCTGGTGTTTTTGCCATTTTATTTTCGAGAGCATATTCGGCGTAATTTTCATAACCGAAAAATTGAGCTTTTTTTGTTCTCAAAATAACCTGTTCGGTTATATTTTTCTTGGTATCGTCAGCGTTGTCGCCGTTGCATCTCATAATATAGCCCTTAAACATTTTTTCACGCAGATTGCGGTTTTTTGCTGTTTGCAAAAATGGAAATATACACGCTCGGTCAAGAGTGAAAACATATTTGCCTTCAATCCCGCGGTTTTTTGCCGTTTCGGCTGCAACGTCAATTATTGATTGCGGTACGCCTTCGCAATCTTCAACATTATCAACTACAAGTTGAAATGCATTTGTTTCGTTTCGCACTTTTGTTTCAAATTCAAGTTCGAGCAACGACAGGCGTTCGTTTATCTGTCTTATTTCGGCTTTCTGTTCTTCGCTAAGACTTGCGCCGCTGCGAACAAAATATTTGTACGTTTTTTCAAGCAGCATCAGTTGTTCACGGTTCAAATCAAGTTCATCTTTTTTGTCATAAACCTGTTTGATTTTGTTAAACAAATCAGCGTTAAGACTAATGTCGTTGTAATGTTGCGAAGTTTTTTTTACAATATCTTCCGAAATTGCATCAAGCGAATCGGTAGCATCGCACAACCTTAAATTTTCGAAAGTAAGATAAACCCTGTCGAAAAGCTCGCTGCCAAATTCAAATGCAACTACTGTATTTTCAAAATCTGGTACGGCGGCGTTGTTGATTATTGAATCAATAACGGCGTTTTGACGTTTTATTCCTTCGTCAAGCGCAGGAATAAAATGAGCGGGTTTAATTTTATCAAACGGAGGCACGCCAAAGGGCGTATCGTATTGGCATAAAAACGGATTTTCACATGAATTTGATTTTTTATTGCTACACGAAACAAGCGTTAATCCAAATGACAGCATAAGTATAATTTTTTTCATTAGACAGATATTTTTAATTAATAATTTTGTTGCAAAATTACATTTTTTTTTAATATTAGACATTATATCAATGAAAACAAATGATATATTTTTTAATCTATATAATGTCTAATATTTCAAACGATGCTTAACCATCTCGCTTATTGATTGCATGAACAGTAACAACAGCAAATTTTGTGTATCGGTTATAAGTTACCGTTTGCTCTCTTTTGTATTTTTGCGATTCTAAAATATTTTTTATAGTTTTGTGCTGTTTTTCAGTCAGCTTGGTTGGATAAGTTGTTTTATTCATCGTTTTATGATTTATATTGTTAATAATCATAAGATTACAAAACAAACATCTATATAATAATTTGATTGACAATTATTTAACAACAATTTTACTCGAATTTAAACAGTTTTTCAATGATAAAATCATAAAATTATGAAACTAATACTTGCAATCTTAATAGTAAGTTTTGCAGCCATACATTTTGTAAAGGCGCAGACAGACAGCGAAAAATGGATAGAAATCGACACTCTTTTTGCCAACGGCATGTACAAAACGGTAGCCGAAAAATTGAACATAATATACGAACAGTCGCTCAAGACAGGAAATGATGTTCAAATTGTAAAATCAATAATTTATCGACAGGCTTGCCAAAAATATACAGAAGAAAATGTTACCGTATCAGCAATAAATGCATTTCGCAACGATTTGCAAAAAGTCAAATCGGATGTTGCCCAATCTGTTATAAATTCATTGATTGGCGAAGCATTTTTGAATTATTATCAGCAAAACAGATGGAAATATCACAATCGCACGGATGTAAATGATGATAAATCAAATATTGATGTTACAGCATGGAGTTTGAACAGAATTTTTGATGAATGTATCGAAGCGTATAAACGTTCGCTTGTTAATTGTGATGCATTAGGCAAGATAAAAATTGACTGTATTGACGATATTCTGACAGGCAACAGGGAAACGAAAGAATATCGTCCGACTTTGTATGATTTTATTGCGCACCGCGCTGTATCTGTGTTTGAAAACAGTGAACTGCGACTGACAAAGCCCAAAGACGTTTTTTTGCCGAATGACGAAAATCTCTTTACTTTTGATGCCGAAAAATTTGCAAAAATGCAAATAACAGACAGCGATTCAACTTCAAATTTACTGTTTGCCGTAAATGTGTTGCAGCAACTTACAAAATTTCATCTGCAACAAAACAATGCTCCTGTTATTGGCGATATTACTCTTAAACGTTTTGATTTTTTGCTGAAAAATTCTACTTTGCCGAATAAAAAGTTATTGATAATGTCGAATTTGCAAAAATTTATTGAAAATACGGAGAAAAACGACATTTGGTTTGAAGCAAACTGCAAACTTGCCAGAATGTACAAAGAAAACAGCGAAGAAATAAAAGCCGTAGAAATTTGCGAAACAGTATTGCAGCAGAAAAATATCAGCGAAAAAATCAAAACCGTATTCGAGCAGTATGTTAAACATGTAAAATGTCCATCTTTTAATTTGAAAATCGAAAATATAAACATTCCTAACGAACCGATAAAAGTTTTTGTAAATTTCAAAGATATATCGAAAATTTATTTTCGCATGTACAAAATAAAACATGATAACGGTAAAATTTCATATATAGATGATGCGCTTATAAATGACAAAAAAACAGACAGGAAAAAATATATTGAAAAAAACGCCAAATTTGTAAAAGAATGGATAGTCGATTTGCCTCAAACAGCAGATTATAAACAACATTCTACGGAAATTGTAATTAATCCGCTTGAACAGGGACAGTATGTTATGCTGGCTTCCGACAATCCCGATTTTTTTGATACGGAAGAAAAAAACATTGAATATCTAAAACTTAATGTATCGTCAATTGCTTATGTTTATAATAACGAAAAAGCAGGAATCAATGAAATTTATCTTGCAAACAGACTGACAGGCAAGCCTTTGCAAAATGTACAGTTTAAAATTATGGACAGTAGCATGAAAATAAAAAAAGAATACACAGGTAACAGTCAGGGTATTGTAAGAGGCAATATTTCTGTTAATTATAATGATATTATTGCAGTTATCGACAAAAGCGATTCTTTGATTGTTAAAAATTCTCCGATATATACAAACCGGTATAATCAGTTTAATTTTAAAGAAGACATAATAACAAAATTTTTTCTTGACAGAGCCATCTACCGCCCCGGACAAACAGTTTATTTCAAAGGAATTATACTGAATTACGAAGACAATAAATATTCTGTCGCCGCCGGCGAAAAAGAAGAAATCACACTGAACGATTCCAATTCCGAAGAACTTGCGGCAATTAACGTTACAAGCAACGAATACGGAACATTCAGCGGAAGTTTTGTTTTGCCGCAAACGGTTTTGGGCGGAAAATTTACAATAGAAAGCGATTATGGAGAAATTAGTTTTTATGTTGAAGAATATAAACGTCCTACGTTTGAAGTAACAATAAATCAGGTTGAAAAAAATTACATGTTCAATGAAAACATAAATATTTCGGGAATTGCAAAATCCTATGCAGGCTACAATATCGACAATGCAAAAGTTGCATACAGCATCACCTGCAGAATAGAATTTCCATACAGATGGTGGAATTATGTTTTTAACAGTTCAACCAGAATTATAGCAAACGGAGAAACAATGACCGATGAAAACGGAAACTTCAACATCAACTTTTTTGCCGATGGCAGCGAACTGGAAAACGATTTACAGATTGCCATCTATAATATTTCTGCAGATGTTACCGACAACAACGGCGAAACTCGCAAAGCCGAATACAGTTTGCGCATCAGTAAAAAACCGCTTGTAATAGAAACAAATATTCCGGAAACGGCAAATATTGAAGATGAACTTTCATTTGACATGTTTACAAAAAACTTGAACGGCAATCCGACATCATCCGGCATTACTGTTAATATTTACAAACTTAAACAACCCGAAAAACCTTTGCGCAAACGGCTTTGGGAAAAACCCGACAAACATGTCCTGCATTATGATGAATATAAAAAACTTTTTCCCTGCGACGTTTACGAAGACGAAGATAAAATTGAAAACTTTGAAGAAATCGCCCTTATAAAAACAGTTTCATTCAATACGGATAAAACTAACAAAATCAATCTTAACGAATTGAAAAAATACGGAAACGCTTCGTATAAACTTGATATTACGGCAAAAAATACGGAAAATATCACAACAAACACAAAAACTTACATTCAACTGCAAAGCAACAGTATTCTTACTGATATGAAAAACTGGGTGCGCAAGGGAAAACAAACTGATAAGGAAGTCGAATTTTTTATCGGAGGAATGGGCGAAACCACTCATGTTCATTATGATATTGCATATAGAAACAATTTGGTCGAATCAAAAAATATAATTGTCGGGAAAACGCCCGAAAGCATAAAAATTACCATTCCTGAAACAAAAAACAATGAAGAATTTGCCGTAAATTTTGTAAGTATATTCAACAACAGAGTTTATACATCCCAACACATTATAAAACCTCGCGAAGACAACAGCAAACTTGATATTTCGCTTGTTACTTTCCGCGATAAATTGCAGCCCGGAGAAAAAGAACAGTGGAAATTACGAATAAAATCTGCAAACAATGAAAAGGCAATGGCTGAAATGGTTGCAACTCTTTACGATGCTTCGCTGGATGCTTTTGTTATGCACGACTGGAATAAGGATTTCGCAAAAAATCAACCGTTGAATTATCACAGTAACTGGAGAGAGTCAAATACTTTCGGTACGGCATATTCTGCAACTCTTTATAAGGTTTACGTCAATAATAATTACCCGTTTAACAAAAATTACAGCCGTCTTATAAATACCGATTATATAATACGGCATGCACAGTACGTAAAAAATATTAATAAAATAAATAAATCGGAAGGAAAAATAAAAGGAAAAGTTTTTGATGAAAATTATGAACCTTTGAGTTATGTTTCTATCAGGATAAAAGACAAACCGACAACAGCAATATTTACAGATAAAAACGGAGAATTTGCAATTCAGGCAAACAAAGGAGATGTACTTGTATTTTCATTTATCGGATACACTGAACAGGAAATAATTGTTGATAAAGATATTTTAAATGTGTTGCTTGTTGCAGATGCCAACATGCTGGAAGAAACTGTTGTTGTCGCTTATAGTGAGATAACTAGGAAATTACAAGGTGCAATGTCGGGAATAAAAATGGAAATGAAAAGTACGGATGTTATGGCAATTGAAATTGGCGAAGCCGATGCAAATAACAAAAACATTGTTCCCCGTACAAATTTTAACGAAACGGCATTTTTCTATCCCGAATTGACAACCGACAAAAACGGTGAAATATTTATTGATTTCGTTATTCCCGAAAGCCTTACAAAATGGAAATTACTGGGGCTTGCACACACCAAAAATCTTGAAACCGGAAAAATTACAGCATATACGGTTACTCAAAAAGAAATTGCAATTTCGGCAAATGCGCCACGCTTTTTCCGCAACGGCGACAGCATCGAATTCAGTGCAAAAATAAACAATGTAAGCGGAAATCAAATAAAAGGCAAAGCGCAGTTGTTGCTGTTTGATGCATTCGCCATGCAACCTTTAAATATTATTGCAAACATGCAGGAACAGAATTTTTCAGTTAATTCAAACCAAAGTGCAGCAGTAAAATGGAATTTGAAAATTCCGGAAAACATCGAAGCAATAACATATCGCGTGCTTGCAATCACCGACAAACACAGCGATGGCGAAGAAAAAACAATTCCCGTTTTACCAAACTCCATGCTTGTTACCGAAAGTTTGCCGTTTACTGTTCGTGCAAATCAAAGTAAGGATTTAAAATTCGAGAAGTTAATCGACAGCAAATCCGCAACATTGAAAAATTACAGTTACACTGTCGAATTTACTTCAAATCCTGTTTGGTATGCAGTGCAGGCAATGCCTTACATAATGGAATATCCGCACGAATGTTCGGAGCAAATATTCAGCAGATTTTACGCAAATTCGCTTTCGGCAACCATTATCAATCAATTTCCGCAAATAAAACGCACATTCGACTTGTGGAAAATGAAAGATTCAAAGGAACTGCTTTCAAATCTCGAAAAAAATCAGGAATTGAAAAATATTTTGATAGAAGAAACACCGTGGCTACGCACGGCAAAAAATGAATCCGAAAACAAAAAACGCATTGCCTTGCTGTTTGATTTGAATAAAATGCAAAACGAACAAGAATCATCTTTGAACAAATTGAGAAACAACCAAATGGCAAACGGCGCATTTCCATGGTTTGGCGGAATGTGCGAATCAAGATATATTACGCAACACATTGCAACAGGACTGATGCATTTGAAAAAACTTAATGCAGTAAACAAAACTTGTGAAAAAAATGTTGATGAAATAATCATGTCCGCAATAAAATATCTCGACGGCAAAATGCTTGACGATTACAATAATATGTTGAAAGATAAAATTAATCTGTCCGAATATGAAGTTCCCGAAATTATTTTACATTACATTTATATGCGCAGTTTTAAAGGAATTTCGGATTTGTTGAAGCGGGAAAAAACGGCGTTTGAATATTTTTTCAGTCAAACGGAAAAACGACCGTTTGACAGAGGAATTTACCAACAGGCTTTGATTGCTCTTGCGGCACACAGATTGGGTAAACCAGAACTGGCTCAAAAAATTATAAATTCGTTGAAAGAACGTTCTCAAATTTCCGAAGAAACAGGAATGTACTGGGCTGAAAATCGACGCGGTTATTTTTGGTATCAGTCGCCGGTTGAAACACAATCGCTGCTTATAGAAGCCTTTTCCGAAATAGGTGACAATAAAAAAGAAATTGAAGAAATGAAAATATGGCTGTTGCGAAATAAACAGACAAATAATTGGCAAACAACAAAATCAACAGCCGAAGCATGTTACGCCCTGCTGATGCAAAACGACAATATCACTGCCGACAACAGTGTTTTGCAGGTAAAAATAAACAATACTCCACTGGAAACAATGAGGAAAGACGACCTGCAAAAAAGCGAAACAGCAACAGGATATGTAAAAACATCTTGGCACAATGATGAAATACAAAACAGTTTCGGAAAAATAACAGTAACAAATCCGAACAGAACAACAGCATGGGGAGCGGCTTACTGGCAATATTTTGAAAATTTGGATAAAATAACTTCTGCCGAAACGGGACTTAAAATAAAACGCGAATATTTTATTGAAAAAAATACCGGTAGCGGCACAAAACTTAATCGCATTAACGAAAACAGCAAGATAAAAACAGGCGATAAAATAAAGGCAAGAATAGAAATAAGCGCCGACAGAGATTATGAATATGTGCATTTGAAAGATATGCGCGCAGCCGGATTTGAACCTGTAAACGTTATTTCGCGCTCAAAATATCAGGATGGAATCTGGTATTATGAAAGCACAAAAGATGCTTCCGCAAACTTTTTCATTTATTATCTGAAAAAAGGAACTTATGTTTTCGAATATGAATTGACTGCAAACAATGCAGGCGAATTTTATACCGGAATCGCAACGCTTCAATGCATGTATGCGCCTGAATTTTCGGCTCATTCGGCAGGAGAAAAAATTATAATAGAAACAGTTAACTTTTAATTTTACAGAAATAAAAATGCAGTTATGATAAAAAATATTGATGATAATCAAAACATTATTCAATCCGAAAATCTGGTAGATTATTTTATAAACATATATCTTTCAAATATGGATTTGATTTGTGAAAATACAGGCGAAGCAATGAATCTTGCCCGACGCGAAGCAATCGAAAATTTTAATATCAACAGTATATACAATCATGAAAACGAAAAATACAAACATATAAATATCAGGAAAATATTTTCGTATGCCTATGAAAAATACTTTGTCCCAACCGCTTTTCAAAAAACCAGCGATATATTTATTTGCGATGTTTACGATTTGGTTTCATATAAAATATTTCTGCAAAACGGATTTTACTGCAATAAAAACGAAAAACTCACAATTCTCGAAAACGGCGTTGTTTATGGAAGTTTAGCCGAAGCATCGATAAAATACCCTGAACTGTTCAAACAGTATTACAACAAAATTTCAGATAACGAAAATGAAGGCTTGGCAGCATTGAATACGGCATTTGCTCAAGATGGAATTTTTGTTTACATCCCGCAAAATGTTGTACTCGACAAACCTCTTCAAATAACAAACATACTGCTGGGCGAAAGCAATACTATGGTCCAGCACCGCAATTTATTCATCGTTGAACAAAATGCGCAGGCAAACATACTGATTTGCAACAATACTTTTTCCGACAGTAAATTTCTTACCAACTGCGTTAACGAAACATTTGCAGGCAACAATGCGCACCTCAACGTTGTTCGATTACAAAACGAACACAATAATTCAAATCATTTTTCGTTTTCGCATATAAAACAGGAAAACGGAAGCTATTATACCGACAATACAATAACCCTTAACGGCGGCGTAGTTTGCAATAACATAAATACACTGCTTGCCGGAGAACATTGCGAAAATCATACTTTCGGGCTGTTTTTGGTTGACAGGTCGCAATATGTTGCAAACTACACTTCTGTAAATCATGCTGCACCGCACTGCACAAGCAACGAACATTTTAAAGGAATACTCGACGACAGTGCAACAGGAATTTTCAAAGGCAAAATACTCGTAAGCTCTCACGCCGACAAGACCGAAGCATTTCAGACAAACAACAACATCATGCTGTCCGATTCATCAAGAATGTTTACGCGCCCGCAACTTGAAATATATGCCGATGATGTTAAATGCAGTCATGGAGTTACAGTTGGCAGACTTGACGAAGAAGTTCTGTTTTACATGCGTTCGCGCGGAATTGAATATCGCCGGGCGCAGTTGTTGCAGTTGTTTGGTTTTGCTTATGATGTAATACGCAAAATAAACATTGAAGTATTGCGCAACAGCGTAGCCGATTTGGTCGAAAAACGTTTACGCGGCGAGTTATCACAATGTATAGGCTGTACATATCAATGTAAAAAATGAAAGTACTTAACCATTCCTAAATAACCGTACAAACCGTTTGTTAAAATATCTTGATACAAAAGAAGCAAACCGAATCGAAGCCTCATTCCGACTTCGGTTACGAACGAAATGAAGCAATCCGGAGTAATTCTCCATTCTCAATTACAACTATGATACTGCTAATATTTTTAGCGTTCAATTATAAAATTTTCAGAAGATTATTGCAATAAATCAAAAATATTATACCTTTGCAGTCTCAAAATGCCCAGGTGGTGGAACTGGTAGACACACCACTTTGAGGGGGTGGCGCCGGTTGCGGTGTGCAAGTTCGAGTCTTGTCCTGGGCACTTTTTCATAAAATCAATTAAAGCCAAATAAAATTAATTCATTGTTTTTCAGTTGTTTCTATGGATTTTTACTTTTAATGAATTTCGATTGATTTTAATTAATTTTAATTTTGTTCGGAAAATGTTCAGAATTTTTTTAAAAAACTTTGCATAAAAAAAATTATGGCAACAGTAACCGCTTTTATCAAAACAAAAAAAACGATAAAAGTAAGATTTGAAATTTCACAAGACAGAGGAAAACAAAAACTTTATTATACCTCTGAAATTGAAATTAAGACAAA
>JAISOH010000124.1 GCA_031275825.1 Prevotellaceae bacterium
ACAAGAGACATATCGGGAACGACCGATATAATTAATGAAAGCGTATTGCAGGCTTTCGGTACATTTGCCGAAATTACGGCGGATGATTTTGCGCTGTTAAGCGAAGCGGCGGCAAACGAGCGTTACACGGCATTTAAGACGTATTTAAACAACCTGTATCTGGGCTTGGATATTGACGCCATACTTAACGGGCAGCAGCCGATAAATGAGAATTTAACATTATGTCCGATTTAACATGTTGCCCGATACTCTACAAATAGAATGTGCCTGTATTCCGGCTAATCCGTTTTATGTAAGATGGTTAAACAGATATGCGGGTTATGATTATCAGATGTTTCAAAAACGGCAATTATACGAATACAAACAGGAAAATTTGATTACATACGAACCGTTTATATCTGATTTTCAAACAGCGACAGGCACAGGTAAACTGATTTCAAAAATTGTTGAACATTCGGTTGTAATAGGCGTTGAAAGGTTAAATAATACGGACTGGGATATTTTGTCGCATATTCTTAACTCGCCTGTTGTACAGCATTACGATATGCGTTTGCAACAATGGGTTGACGTAGTTATTGACAGTGCCAAGTGCGTACGGCAGACTGACGAAAGCGCTCATACTGTCGAATTGACTTTAATATTACCAAAACCGCAACTTGCTATATGACTGCTTATTCAGAAATTAAAAAACTCCCGGATGAGTTTACCGAAATGCTTGTTAAATGCGGGTTTCTTAAATCCACATTCAAGCGCAATGTGGCTATATACGAACGTTACCTCGAATACAGAGAACACGGCGAACTTTCAACAGATGCCGTTGTACATGCCGCAGATGACTTCGGCATATCCGACAGGCATGTATTCCGGATAGTGCAAAAATTTACCGAAATACCTGTATAAAACCCGATATTATTTACCGAATAAAACCAGATGAATTTAACGCAAAATACTCAGGAAATAGAAAAAATGCTTGATAATGAATTTGCCTCATTGCAGCAAAACATTATTAACACTCACGAGCAAGCCGGACAGGTTGCAACAGGCAAAACCCGCTCAGCGCTGGAACACAGCGTATCGGGACTTTCGGGCATATTGCTCGGCGCGCCGTGGACGTTTACTCTCGAACGCGGACGTGGACCTGCAAAAAGCGGAAATTCGCAGGGCGCATTTCTCGAAAATCTCAAACAATGGATTGTGGCAAAAGGCATTCCGTATAACGACAATGAAGATTTGGAGCGGCTGGCAAAGTTTTTCAAATGGTATATAAACAAGTTCGGTACAAACCTGTGGCGCAAAGGCGGCAGGCAGGATATTTTTACGCCCGCAATAAAAGAATTTAGCAACAACGTGGCTAATGGAGTGGCTAATATTTATGTGGATGAAGTAACGAATAACTTAACATTTAGATAAACCAGCGCTTTATAGGATGCAACCCATATTTACGCCTGCGCGGTCTGTCCATACAATCGGCACCCCAACATATAAGAAACCATATAATAAACCCTATTAATAAAAACATATAATAAAAATTAAAATTTTTGCAAAAATACAAAATAATTTTCAAATAAAAAAATCATGGCAGAAAATATCGAAAAAACAGTACTGGTTAAGGCAGATGTGGTATCTAATTTTATTCAAACAAAAAAAGAACTTGACAGCGTAAAAAAAGGTTACGATGATTTAAGCGAACTGCTTGAGAAAATAGCGGCAGAGCAGGGTAAAAATTCCGAAGCCTACAAAAAGGCAAACGCTCAACTTGCAGCACAGGCAATAAAACTTGCCAATGCAAATAACGAATATCGCGCGGCAAAAAAGGAAATAGAAGCCGCAGCAAAATCAGAACAGATATTTGCAGATATAAACGACAAAACAGCCAAATCGCTTGGCGAAATGCAGCGCGAACTGTCGGCTTTGACAAATGTAAATTTGTCGGGATTAGACCCCGAACAGGTAAAACAGGTAAAACAGGCGATGGCTGATTTAACTTCAAACATACAAGATGTAAAAAACGAGATAAAAGGACTTGATACAGGACAGTTTGCTGCAAACTTGGCAGAAGGAATACGAGCAGTAACTGCAGGTTTTAGCGTATTAGCCAATGGATTAAAGATACTCGGTGTTGAAGAAAGCGTATTGGGCGACTTACAAAAGAAAACCACCGAACTTATTGCCATAGTTCAGGCTTTGGGTGTTGTAACCGAATATTTGTCGAAAAAGAAATGGCAGTTAATAGCGGCAAATATAAAGGAAATTGCGTTACAAATAAAGAATATAGCTTTGTCAATCGCTCAAAAAGCAGCCACATTAGGAACAGCAGCCGCAACTCTGATAATGGGCAAAGCGGCAAATACCGCATCGCTCGGATTTAAAGCCCTGCGTGCCGCGCTTATCTCAACAGGCATAGGCGCTTTGATTGTGGGAGTTGGTTTGCTGATTGCCAATTTAGACAAACTTTTAAGCCTGTTTAAATCAAGCCCCGACAAAGATATGGTTGCATCGTTTAACAGAATGTCTCAGGCGTATGATAAGGCGATAAAAGATAATGAAAAATACATAAAATCATTGCAGGACAGAGGCAAAGCAGAAAGCGAAGTATTGAACGAAACGATTAAACTTCAAATCAAAATGCTTGACAGTGCGGCGAGATTACAGGCGCAGGCGGCTCTACTGTATGGCGCGGACAGTGAAATGTATAAGAACGCAATAGAAAATACAAACGAAGCCCGTAATGCCCTTAATACAACAGCAGACAGTATGATTAGCATACTCGACAAAATAGTCGGAACAGTTAAAACAGCCAACGAAAAAAAAGGAATGAGCGATGAAGAATATACAAAATCAATAATAAAAAACAATGCGATTCAACAGCGTTCACACTTGGCTTTATTGCAGTCTTTGGGAAAAATAAGCACCCTGCAAACTGAAATATACTGGCAGGCTATAAACCAAAACGAGCAAAATTTATTGTCTGATATAGATGCCGGAGCCGCTAAAAAAGCCGCAGAAACTCAAAAAAAAGCCGTCGAAGAAAGAAAAAACACACAGTATAAAGCCGCAAAAGAACGTATTGATATGGAGATTGAAACAGGACAGTCAATACTCGAAGCCGACGAAATATTTTATAAAAACAGTTTTGCAAAACAGCAACAATTCAACCGCAAAAAATTTGAAAACGAACAGAAATCCGCTACCGAAAAACTTAAACTCGACCTCGAATACGGCAAAATCACACAGTCCGAGTACGACAAACAAAACGCAATACTCAAAAACAGACAAAAGAAATTCGATAATGAACAGTTGCAAGCCGCTGCCGACAAAATTAAAGGCATGCAAAAAGAAACTTCCAAACTGATACGGGAACAAACCGATCAGGAAATAGCCGACTATAAAGCGGCAAACAAAACGCTTGTTGCCGATATGCAAAAACAGTCAGGCGAACTGGAAAAGCAAATCGAACAAAGCCGCAAAATGCGAAGCGGAAAAGGCGGAGACGATACGGGCGAAGCCGACCCAGAACTCGAAAAACAGTATAAGGAAACACAGGCGAAAATAGCAGCCCTGAAAACACAGGAACAGGACGCAATCAACGAAATAACAAAAAAAGGACTTGAAAGGGAAGCCGCATTAATTAATCAAAAATACGACGAAATATACAGCGCACAGTTTGAGAAAGCCAAAAACAACCAAATCAAAACGCTCGAACTCGAACAGGAACTGTTGCAGGCGCAAATAAACGAAAAGAAAGGCAAAGGCATTGACACATCAGGCGACGAAGCGGCATTAAACGCAACCCGGATACAACTTATAGAAGCAAACGCCGCCAAAGAACTTGCCGTTACAGCCCGCACAGCCAAACAGTCTTATGAAATTCAGCGAAAAGCCCTCGAAGACAAACAAAAACTCTACGCAGCAGATTCGCTCGAATGGGCGCAGATTGAACGGCAAAAAACCGAAATGGACAGGGAATTCAAGGCGCAGCAGGTTGAAACGGTTTTGCAATACGCCGAAGCCGCTATTGAGGCTCTGAACTCAATAAAAGACATAATGAGTAACATGGGCGAAGCCCAAATCGAAGAAGCCGAAGAACGCAACAGTCAGGAAAAGGAAAACCTTAAAAAAATGCTCGACGCCAACCTGATAACACAAACCGAGTACGACCGCAAGGTGAAAGCCGCCGATGAAAAACTCGCCAAAGAAAAGGCAAAAATAGCGCGTAAAACTGCAATTATGGAAAAAGCGCTGGCAATAGCAGGAATAGCAATCGACACGGCGCGCGGAATAATGGGAGCGGTAAAAGAATTTCCGGCAACGGCAGGTATGCCGTGGGTTGCCATTATTGCCGCACTCGGCGCGCTGCAAGCCGCAGCAGTGATGTCTCAGCCGCTTCCGCAGGCGGCAAAAGGAAAACTTATCGGCGGACGCTCACATGCCGCAGGCGGTACTGTTATCGAAGCCGAACGAGGCGAAGCAATAGTAAACAAACGTTCGGTCGGGCTGTATCCCGAACTGTTGTCTTTAATCAATGAACTCGGCGGCGGCGTTCCTTTTGTCCGTTCCTATTCGGATGGCGGATTTGCCATGCGCGAATATATGCGCAACCGGTCGAACACTGTCGATACGGATACATTAACCGAAGCGGTAGCGGCGGCAGTAAAAAACATTAACATATACACCGCAATCGAAGACATACGCAAAGGCAACAGCCAGTATACAGCCGTAACAGGCGAAAGCGGAATAGGCGAAATAAATTGACAAACAAAATTAAAATTATGGTATTCAATACAAAAATTCACATAACAGACGAACAATACGGGCAAATTGTCGAAAATATAATACAATCGGTTCAAACCGCCGATTTACAATCTCATTCAATCAGAATGCAGGGAAGCAATATTATAAAAATTAAATGTCAAATTAATATTAATCAAATAGATTGTATAGTTGAGGTTGATATTCGATATGAATATTCATACTACGAAAACATAACTTCTGATAATCCCCGAAATCCTGACGAACAAGTGTTTACTGTTCATGCTATTAGCGCGCAAAATCCATACTTTTACGCAGAAAATGACGACTACGATATAAACCTTTCCAATGACGAAATCAGCAACATTTGCGACAAAACAACTGTTGCATTAGAAAATATTTTTATTATAATTAATTGATAAAAAAAATGTATAAAATATTAATAAATAAAAATAACAGCGGAGAACAGAAGATAAAAACTGATTGTAACGGTATTATTTTATCTGTAAACATAGAAACAGACAATCATGTTACATTAGGGCAACGACTGCTTTCCATTCAGACGGAAGGCGACAATCTGGTTGTTATCTTCTCGCCGCTGGCAGGAAGAATAAAATCTGTTAATGTAAAAAGTGGCGATAGCGTTTTGGAAGGCGACCTGCTTGCCATAATCGATGGCATCGAAAATTATGAATTTCAACAGGCAGACACGGGCAACGACACAATAGCATTGACTTATGCGGTAAACGATATTGCAGAGCTCAAAAGCCGGCAGGCAAACCGAAGCAATGCCGTAAAACTGCCGCGAACGCCGCGCAACGACCTCGTTTTCGGCTTGCCTTCCGAACCTAACAGCCTTACAACAAACCCATATCGTTATATGGACGTAAGAGTTTTTGACGACGGCGTAGAACTGTTCGGCAAAGGCGCAAAGTTGAAACTCACCGAAACCAACCACAAAGAACATGTAGTATCGTTCTACGGCTCTATATTTGATTTGTTTGCCGAACTGCGAAGCAAAACCCTGCGCGATTTTACCTTTCTGGGCGACATACAGTGGACACTGAACAGTGTAGCCGCATCGCATTTTTACGGAGACAATTTAGCCAACATTGTTTTTCCTGTAATGGAATGGTATATCGAAGACAACTCGCCGTTTTTTCAGGAAGACGACTGGTGGATAATGAAATCAGACCGGCTGTATCCCGCTGTAAAATTCAGTTATTTGTGTACAAAAATACTGGAATACTTCGGCTACACTCTCGAACTTCCGCAGGAAATACTTGACGACGAACGATATAAAAATGCCGTAATTCCGTTTGCACGTATGGAAGTTTCAGACGAACGCAAAAACTTTGCAATACAAGGCAAAGCATGGGGAGATACGGTATCATATAACGATGCGTACCAGCATTTTTATCCTTTAAAATATAAAACAGACAGATTTGCTTCAACGCCATCAAGTGATAACAGGGCAAGATTTACAGCGATGGAAACCGGTACGTATACTTTTGGCATTACAATAAATATAATAAGTACGAATAATACTGCGCTTGTAAATCTTTATATAACGCAACCGAATAATGATAGTGCATACGATCTTGATTTAGATATTGATAACCATGGCGAAAATATCGAAATGTATAGTGTAGAATTAAACGCTGGCGATTTTATTGAGTTCGGCGCAAGAACACTTAATGGTTATCCTAATCAAATTACATATAACATCAAAATATCATGTATCGGTTTGGAAATGCAAGGCGCAACATTTGGCAGTCCTTTAGACATAGCATCCAACCTTCCGGAAATTACAGGCGAAGACCTGTTTTTTATTCTCGCCCGCCAGTGGTGTCTTGTCCCCGAAGTTGACGAACGCCACAAAGTATTGCGATTTTGGAAATTCGACAGACTTTACGAAAACAAAAAAGCAGGGCTTGCGCAGGGCGTAGCCGCAGGAACAGTGAAAGACTGGAGCGGCAAACTCGACAACCGCGAACATCAGGTACAGTTTCGATGGAATACCTACGCGCAGAAAAACATTATTCAGTATAAGGAAGAAAGCAAAATAAATCAGACAGACAAAAACGACGAAAAGGTAACATCCATCGGAGTATTCAACATTGAAGACTATACTCTTGAGCGCGAAAAAACTCTTTTTGAAATTCCCGCCTCTGCAACCGAAGAAACTGTCAATATGGATAACGTGAAAATGGCAATAATAGACGCAGGCGGCGGACGCCCCGATACCTCGTGCCGTTTCCTTATATGCAAAAAAACAGATGATTTGTTAAGATTGAGATACGGCGGCGTTAATCAGAATTTAAGCAGTTTCTGGACTGCCCGCTTTGAGCCTGCCGGCATGGAAATATTTATAAACGAATACGGAACGGTAGTAAACGGAATGTTGAACCGCTGCCGGCTGGTGATTGAAAAATTTCATTTAACGCCGCTCGACTTAAAGGATTTCGACCACTCCGTACCTGTATATTTAAGCAAATACGGCTGCTGTTTCTACGTGAATAAAATTAACAACTACATTCCGGGACGACTGACAGAAGTTGAACTTATACCGTTGCGATATTTGGATATTTAAAGATAAAGCCCTCATGGTAAAGGGCTTTTATTTTATTGACGTGTGTAAATAATATCGGAGAACTGAGGAATTTTGAGATTTGTTTTATTCAATAACGATATTTCCATTTTGCTAAGTATAACATCATCAACATAAGTATCGTTTATATTTATGTAAAATTTCCCATTTTCTTCGTATATTTCATAAATACCAGATACCGGAGATGATGATGGCATACAAGTCATATCATAACTATTTATGTATTTATTTTTATCAAATACAAGTTGGCTGTAACCTTGACAATTTTCATTATTATAATATACTCGCCACGTTCCCACAATTCCATATTTAACGCTTTCGAGAGTGGTCAGGTAGCCTTTTTCTTCGCTGTACTGCACGGCTTCGACGTCATCTTTGCCGCACGCCGCAAAAAGAGTAATGCTTAATAATAATAGTATCTTTTTCATAATCTTTAAATTTTTTCACAAAAATAATGTTTTTTTTGAAATCTGACAAAAAAATGACATACAAGCGTTTTTTTTACTGCTTATTTTTGTGCTGTTTTCAAAAGTATTTTTTTTTATAACTATTTGTAATCAGGGCTTTATGCCGAGTTGTAAAGTCCCGATTTCTAAACAAAAAACATTATGCACATAAAAGTATATAGCGACATAGCAAGCGAAGACGCTCTTTTCGACTTTTTCGGAATAAGAGGCAAAGTCTTTTCTGCCGAAAGCGTCAAAGACATGCTCGACGATAATCCAGACGAAAAAGAACTGCATTTTGATATAAACTGCAACGGCGGTTCTACCCGCGAGGGCTTTGCCATATACGACCTGATTCGCACTTCCGGACGTACAATTTTTTGCAATATCGACGGCGGCTGTCATTCAATGGCAACTGTTCTTCTGCTTGCCGCTCCCAAAGAAAACCGAACGGCAAACCCAAACGCCACGGCGATTATACACGACGTCCGCGCATACATAGGCGAAGTTACAGCCGACGAAGCGCAAACAATAGCAGACGACTTGAAAAACGAACGCGATAAAATACTTGACATTTACGCTGACCGTACAGGATACGACCGCGCCGAACTCGAACGGCTGATGCTCGAAGAACGCGAACGCACGGCAAAAGAACTGTTAGAATGGGGATTTATTTCAAAAATTAAAACATATACAACAAACAAAAAAATGAACGGACAAAACAAAAAAAAGAGTCTAAAAGCGAAAATACTCGAATTTCTGAACTCTGCACGAGGCGAAACATACAACTATGATTTCACCGATGCCGACGGCAACGTGCTGTTTTCTACAGAAAAGGAAACGGACGAAATTGTTGTCGGCGATGCCGCTACTCCCGATGGAACATTTGAACTTCCGGACGGACGTACCGTAACAATAGCAGCAGGCTCTGTTACCGAAATCGCAGAAGCGAATCCCGAAGTCGAAAATTTGAGAAATCAAATTGCCGACCTGCAGGCTCAACTTGACGAAGCGAACAATCGTAATACTGAAGCCTTGAATTTGCTCACAGAAGCAAATACCGAACTCGACCGATTAGCGCAAATACGCAGCAAGGCGGAAATTCCGCAACGCACAGGCGCAACCGGCGGCAAACAAAACAAAACGCGCACAGCCGAAGAAATAAAAGCCGAAGCAAAGGCTAAACTTGACAAAATTAAAGGAGGAAAAAAATAATGGCACAACCGATAGATTTTTCTCAATTCAATTTTTCTGCCGAAGAAATCCGCAGCATACGCGAGTTGGTGTTTGATGCGGTTCTCGAATCGCCCGACCTTAACATTATTCATACATTTTATCCCGGTATAGTGTATGACAGACAAATAGGGTTTATCGGCGAAGGCAGCATCGTAGGCAAAAGAGCGCAGGGCTGCAATCCCGAACCGCAGGAGTTCAATATTGCAACGCGCGCATTGACATGGTCGCCCAAACGCTGGGGCGTAGAACTCCAAATATGTTATACCGACCTCGAACAGACAATGGTAGTTTACTCGTTGAAACAGGGCGTTGAAATATCCGATTTGACAGGTACGGACTACATGGCTATAGTTGTTGATTTGCTCACAAAGGCAATCAAAAAAATGATTTGGCGTTTTCTGTGGTTTGGCGATACGGATGCGGAAAATTATATTCCTGCCGAAGGGGAAACTCCTGCAAGCGGCGGCATTATCACTCCCGGCATTGATGTTGAATATCTTGATTTGATTGATGGTTTCTGGAAGCAGTTAAAAGCGCTGTCGGCAGGAAATTCTCAACTTGTGCCTGTTTCGGCAAATACGGCAGCGACAACAGCCGCTCAATTTGCCAACATGACAGGACAAATGGCTTATGACACTTTGAACAAATTGCATTTGAGCGCGCCTGTCATTTTGCGCAATCAGGCAAATTTGAATTTCTATTGCACTCAATCATTTGCAGATGCATACATGACTTATCTTGAAGGCAAGGAACTTGACGCAACTTATGAAAATTTGGTCGAAGGCGTTAGAGCGTTGAAATTCAGAGGTTACAACTTAATCCCAATTCAAATATGGGATGAAATGATTGCAACATTTGAAAATTTGGGCGCAAAATTAAATAATCCGCATCGAGTAGTATTTACTACAAAAGATATTTTGGCAGTGGGTATTCCTTCGACAGGCATATTGGATACCGTTGATTTGTGGTATGAAAAAACTACCAAACAAAACCACCTTCGCGCCGAAGATGGCTTGGATGCCAAAGTATTGCGTAATGACTTCTTTATGCTTGGAATATAGGAGATTGACTTATGGCAATAGAATGTGGAAAATTGGCAATGGGAATTATCGGCAAAGATTGCGATAATCCTCTTGTAATGGGATTAAAAGGCGAAGTAATACTGTTCAATCAATCGGATATTGACTGGACGGAAACAACCGTAATAGATGGTATCATAACCAATCTTGTACTGGTAGAAAATGCCTACGCCTACAAAGCCGAGATGCTGGACAAAACAACTACCGCAAACATAGCGCTTGTTAAAGGCGCTTATGCCAACGGTTGGGACCAAAATCTCACTTTGCGGATACTTGATATTTCGCCAACGGTAAAGAAATTCATTCAGCAGTTAAGCGACAGCAAGGTTGTTGCTATTGTGAAAAACAATTACACAAAAGCAAATGCTGCCGCAACAACAAAGGGCATTACAACCTACGAAGCTTATGGCTTCTATACGGGATTGGAACTGAATGAAAATACTCGGGATTCCGAAGATGCGGATACCAAAGGCGGTTATGTCGTTACTCTCGGCTGCAACGAAAATGTAAAAGAGCCTACGTTGCCGATAACTGTTTTCAAAACCAATCTGGCAACAACGGAAACTATGATTAACGGACTGCTCGAAAGCGCAGGTGGCGGCGACATTTAATTATGACCTTGCAAGAACGCATAGAAGCATTAAAAGAAAGAGCGCAACAATATGAAAATTTGCGCTCTTTTGGTAATGCTGTTCAGGCAGATATTAAATTAAAACAGGAAATTCAAAGTCTTTACCGGACTATATTCAACAAAACAGTATCCGGATGCAGTAATTGCATTACAGATGCATTATTTGAACTTTTAAATTGTAAAAATATTATGGAAAAAATAAACTTGGAATATCAATTAAGAGCAGGCGCATTGCTGCTTGACATCGTCAAAGGAGACAGCAAAAAAACAGTGTCGAATGCAAATCTGACAAAAGACCTTGCTTTATATCATTTGGCAACAAATCCATCTTGTAAACGGCTGTTCAATAAATTGCCGAAAGATTATCAAAAAGAAGTTAAAGCGTTTATTCAGGCAAACAGAGATGTTGCCGATTTTCTTGGCGTGAAAATTAAGGAATAACAGGCAATATGAAAGTCAGCGTCTTAAAATCTGCGTTACGCAGCGAATCAAGAAACGACAGAAGTCTCGGTATTCAAACATACGGAGAAAGCAACGATTATCCTCAACGTTGCGAAGAAATAATAAACATCAGCGGAACAGGCAGTTCGTGTTTGGGTATTTATTCAAAATTCATTAACAGACAGGGATTTGAAGACGCTAATTTTTACAAGTCCAAACTGAACGGCAAAGGACAAACTACCGACTATATGCTATCCCGGATAGCGAATGATTATGCTCTTTACGGCGGCTTTGCAATTCACGTCAACTATAATGCGTTATATCAAATAGTAGAAGTTCAGCATGTTCCTTTTGAGACTGTCAGATTTGAAAAACTGAACGATAATGGTAATTTCAACAGGCTTGCCACACATCCCGACTGGGGACGCAGATACCAAGCCCTGCGCAGGTTCAGCAAAGACGATATTAAATGGTTTGACTTCTACAATCCCGATCCGCACGAAATAGAAAAACAGGTGAACGCAGCCGAAAGTTGGGAAAAATGGAACGGACAAATATTTTATTTTTCCTCAAAAGGCGAAAAAACATATCCGCTTACGGTTTACGATGCGGTATTAACCGATATGAGTAC
>JAISOH010000182.1 GCA_031275825.1 Prevotellaceae bacterium
TCTGAATAAGTTCTGCTACAAATTCAACAGAAGATACTTTGGCGAACAACTTTTCGACAGGCTTATGGTGGCTTCGGTTAATTACAAAAATCAATTTAGATGCAACTACGGATAGTCATAATAATTTACAATTAAATTAAACGCAATGGGTAATAATCAACAGATTTAAATTAAATGTTTATAATTGAAAATATTTATTAGGCTTTATATAATAATGAAATATAAAACAACAAACGGATACGGTTGGTTGCTCCGAATACAGCAGGGTTTTCTGCTTTGCAGTTTGCAAAGAACAGTGTTATTGCTTTTTGTCAAAAGTCATCTGTATTTTCGTTAAATCAGGAATTATCCGGTGCGGTTATTGAGTTTACCGTAAGTACGGGTTCAATTATATTAAACAGCCCGTAAACCAGTTTGCGCGTTGCAAGGTCTGTATTGTCGTAATGAATTTTTGTACGTGGAACTATTGTTTTTGAAGTTGAGTCAATGACTTCAAATTCCAAAATATCTGTTTTTCCGTTGTTGGTGAATGATATTTTAACTTTCGGCACATTGATTTCAGTTTTTTCTGCTATGTCAATATTGTAATTTTGAAGTTTCTTCAATATTATATCTTCGGTTTTGTTTGTTCCGCTGCTGCTTGCTTCCAAACGGAAACTCATTCGCAATCCGCTGTACGGTACAAGTTGCGGATATGTATAATAAAATTTTAAAAGATTTTCCTTACGTTTTTCTTCTGTTTTTGATATGTGCGCATACAGTTCGTAAACACGCGCCGGAAACAGAATTTCATATTCGCCGTCTATGTATTCTATATCTGTTATCTTGTCAAGTTGCTGAAATGCTTTTGATTTTTCGCCGCGTTCGGTATAAATATAAGCCAAATACAGTTTTATGTATTTTCTAATAAAACCGCGTTTTGAGTCATCCAAAAATTTTTCGTAAAAACGTATAAAATATTTGTTATCGAAAGCATCCTGCAAAGCCTGCATGATTTCATCAAAAGTAACTGTAGATTCCGACGAAAAAATATTAAAAAATACATGTTCGCGTTCGGGATTTGCGGCTAACTGATTTAATAAAACAAGTTGATTTAAAAAGAATTTCAATTTGTTACTTGCAATATTGGCAAGTGATTTGGGCGACATCCAATAATTTCGATTTTCAAATTTTTCGGCTTCAATTTTTTGTTTGTCGATTACTGTCTGCAAAAAATTTATTGAAAAACTGTAATGACTTTGTCCCCACGTTGTTCCTATATGCACTTCTTTGAAATTTCGCGCTTTTTTCAAATGCAGTTCGGCTTTATCAAGTTGTCCGTTATACAAAAAACTGCGGGCAAGTGCAATGTTATACCAGCCCCAGCCTGCCGAACTTCCGTTTTCGCGTATAACTTCGTTTATTCTTTTTATTGCTGCAACAGGATTGTTTTTTAACACTTCAATGATTGCACCGTAATATTCCGATTCTTTTAACCGTTTATCGCCTGTTTCTTGCGAACGTGAAACTCTGAAATACGAGTCGGCATCGGAAAAATAACCGTTTATAAAACAGAATATTGCATAATTATTGTAGGGAAATATATTGTAATATTCCATTTTTTGAAAATAATAAAGTGCCGAATCTGCATTTTTTTCATAATCGTGAATAATTGCCAAATAATGATAAGCGCTCAACCTGTCTCCTTCAATGGCAAGATACGAAAAGGTTTTTTCGTTCAAACCAGCTTTTCTGTTTGTTTCGGCAAGACTTTTATGCAAATAGTAAAGGGCTTTTTTATCGTTTTCTTTTATCGAATTTTCGAGAAAACCGTATTTTTCTTTTGTGTAAAATCTGTTGCGGTGAATTGTCCATGCAATATAATTGTCGGCTCCCAGTATGTCGCGTTGCAAATTCCATGTTTGGTAATGCTTCAGTAAATTAATTACCGAATCGGGATATTCGAGATTACTGTAAGCTTCCATCAGGCAAAAGACAAGTTGGGTATAATCTGTCTGTATTATCCTCAAAGGTTCATATTCTTCGTAAGAATTATAGGCGGCAGAAAGTTTTGCGGCAAAATCTTTTTCAAGAAGTCGAATCGCTTTTTTTAATGGAACAATGCAGTTTTTAAACCCGAAATAATCGGCTGCATGTTCGTATTTAAAGACGCCTTCGTATAGATATCCTACGTAATATGTAGAATCAAGACGAATAAATTCGCGTGAACGAATCAGCGCTTCGCGAGTTCTGTAGTCCAAATCAAAACGTTTAACGTCAATTTCATAACGGGCAGCTTCTTTAGACTGAGCATTTGCAAAGTTGCACATCGCAAACAGGCAAAAAAATATGTGAAGTTTTTTAAACATTATTCTAATATTATTTAATCAAACGCTATATATATTACAAATCTATCATTCAAAATCTATATACATGTACTGAAAATTCAAAATCATTTCGTCAAACTGAGCCAATATATCCTGTCCTAAATTGCCATCATAATACTTATTAAAATCATACGGCACAGTATTCACAGATATTTCCGAAAGCGTTCCGCTTTTACTTCCTATCGTATAAGGAAAATTTTCCAAACGATATACTTCTGTTTCGACTATACCGCCGGCTCCTCCACGATTTACATGAAGCAACGTACCATTTTTTTCTACTTTTTCTTTATTTTTAGTATAATACCGTTCGGATAATTCGGAAGTTCTTGCACCTGTATCCATCGTAAATAATAACGAATCATTACCGGATTGCAGTTGCACAATAGACGACAAAGTCTCGATATATATATTAGACAAGCGTTTATCTTGTGGATTTTCTGGTATAAAAAGAGTTCCGTTTTTTCGCAGATGTACTTCATCCATTTGATAAATGACAGGAAAACCAATAATTCCGCGCACCTGATAATTCACAGACGGGAAACTCATTTGCTCACCGGGAACTACCAGAAACACCACGTTCTCAAATAATATATCGCCAACGTACAAACTGTCGGCAACAGCCAATTTGGTCTGTACGGAAATACTTGTGGAACTGTTTACTTTAATATCCGATTCATACAAAGTCATATTCATTTTTTCGGCATAACTGTCTGAAATGGTGGAAAGATTTGCGCCTGTATCAAAAATAAATTCATCGGCTATTTGTCCACATTTTACAGGTATCATTAAATGATTAAATTGATTGCGATAAGCGCTAATTTCCACATCGCTCAGTTTATGAATTCGCTGCGGCTTCACCACCGATAGGGTTTGCCATAATTGTTGCACATTTTCATATTCCGATATATTCACACTATCCAATATAGTTCTGTATTGAGATAATATAAGATTGTATGTATCGGCTGCCTCCTTGTATTGATAAAGGCGAATGTGGTTGCCTGCTTTAATGGTCAGTAAATCGGAAACTATCTTGTCATTTAATTGCTTTTTGTACTTACTCAATAAAATTTCAATGCTTTGATTAGAGGATTGACAATCATTAAATACATGTTCACAGTTCGCTTTATAGAACAACATGCGATCTTCCGATAATTTATTTTGTACATTCGCCAATTCTGTACGAAGTTTAAAATAGTTTTTGCTTTCCAATAAATCGGATAAATATTTATCGGTTGCCGTACAGGTCTTCACACCTGAGCAATCGATAAAAGTAAAAAAACTTAAATATAAAAGTCCTTGTATTATAAAATGTTGTATGTTCATTGTGTTATTATTTCTATTCATGTTAATGTGTAGTTATACGCAACAATAGTGCCATTTTTTTAAAATTGTTGATTATTTGTTGTTCTGCCGTTTGTTATCGTAAAATTTTCGTATGTAACAAATGGATGGTCTATACAGACAAGTCCGATTTTACCTTTTAAACCATTGTTTAAGAAATATTGTAAACCTGTGAGATTGTCGGAGTGTATGAAGAAATTATCGGGCATAAGTTTCATTAAATAAGTTAATTTGTTTTTTTATCGTAATTGGAAAATTTGCAATAAACAGTTCTTTACCATTCTGATTGGAATTTTCCGTGATATTCCGCATTCCGTAAGTCAAATTCCAGTTTTGAATATTTGCAAACGAAAATAAATCTCTAATATACTCACTGTCATCATAAGTTATTAACCATTTATGTGGACAAAGTTTCATTGTTTTGGCAAAACGTTTGTGGTCAAATGACTTGTGCAAGTTTCCGTTTTTTCCGTACAAAGCCGATTTCGTTGCCGAATAATAAGGCGGGTCGAGAAAAATAAATACATTTTCCCCTTCGGCATTTACAACTTTTTCATAATCGTAATTGGTTATCAAAGAACCGTTTATTATTTGTTTCAAGTCATACAGACGTTTGATGCTGCTTTCGGTAAAACGTCCTGTAAATGCGCCTTCGCTGTAACCGCCGCTTAATGTTGTGCCTGAAAATGTTATGCGGTTGTAAATGAAAAATGCCGCTGACCGTTCCAATTCATTGAATTTTGCGTGATTTTCATTCAAAAATTTAAATAATTCCTTGCCGATTTTATATTTTTCTTTCCATTCATACACTTTTGCAATCA
>JAISOH010000033.1 GCA_031275825.1 Prevotellaceae bacterium
GCTCTGTCTCCAATAAGTTCACATTCGTTCAGATTGTATTTTACATCTTTCATGAAATTTATGTCGTGAACATTTGCAGGTGTAAAATCGTAAGAATGAACCACTGCATTATCATCGCAAACAAGATGCAGTTTATATCCAAACAACACCTTTTTTCTGTATTAAAGTAGCCAAAAGCAGGTTGTATTTCCTGTGTTGAACAAATATTTGAACGTTTTGCACGACTGATTTTACAAATTTCCACAGGCGTCGAATCAACAATAAAAAGGTTGTTTAAAATCGAAAATTTTTGAGTCAAAAACTTTCGATTTTTTTTTTCGATATAACAGGCAAGTTTTCTGCGGCGTTTGTTATATACCTAACGTTCATTTTATTTATTTCTTAAATTGTTATTTAATTTTTTTTCTTCTCTACTTCTCTGGTTTGTTTCGCTCTGCTCGCAATAACGTTTTGCTTTCGCTCTTACAGGGCTTTGTCTGTTTAATTTGTCCCGTTTACAGGGCGTCGCCCTTGTTTTGTCCGTCATTGCGAACTGCGAAGCGCGAAGCAGGAAGTTTCGGTGGTAATGTTTCGTTGAAAAACGCTTTTGAGATTGCCGGTAAGGTTTTGACTGTAAAATAATAAACTGTTACCGTTTTGTTTTTGGAATATGAAAAACCGCAGCGCCGAAGACGCACCTTTTTTATGATTAAATTAAAATCAATAATAATTTACAATTAACTTAACCGCAAATAAATAATAATCAATGACTTTAAATTAATTTAAATGTCTGTAATTGAAAATATTTATTAGGCTTTATATAAAATAATTACGACCCTTTAAGGTGCTGCCAAAAAATCATTGCCTGTTTGGTTATTTATGTTTTGTTTTATGGAGTTTTTCGGTTTAATGCATCCATATATAAAGATTTATTAATTATTTTTGTAAATGATTTTGAAAATTGAAAACATAAAAAACAAAACCGATTCGGAACTGCTGTCGCTTTTTTGCAGTAGCGGCAACAGCGAATATCTGGGTTACCTTTATAACCGTTATATGCATCTTGTATATGGCGTATGTTTGAAATATCTGCAAAATTCCGATGATGCTCAAGATGCCGTAATGCAAATTTTTGAATTTATTCTTGAAAAAATAAACAAATATGAAATCGGAGTTTTCCGCACGTGGATTTACAGTGTTGCCCGAAATCACTGTTTGCAAAAACTTCGCAAAAAAAACAAAGAAATTTTAACGGATTTTTCCGCTAATTTTATGGATTTCTCGGATATTTCTCATCTATTATACAAACAGGACGATGAAAAACAGATTGCCGCTCTCAATCAGTGCATCGAAAAATTGCCCGAAACACAGCGCTGCAGCATCAAAATGTTTTTCTTCGACGAAAAATCTTACGCCGATATTGCAGATGAAACACAATATCATATTAAAAGCGTAAAAAGTTATATACAAAACGGAAAACGTAATCTTAAAATATGCATGGAAAACAAATTGCAAGATGAATAAGGAAAAGAACATAAAATCATATTCAAGCCTGCTTGATTACATAAAAGGCAAACGTAAAGGAATTGAAGCCAACAGTGTTGAACGCGAATCCATGACAGACCCGTTTTTGAACGAGGCGCTGGAAGGGATTGATTCTGTTGAAGACAGTCATGCAAAAAATATTGAAAATTTGCATGATAAAATTATGAAACGGGCATACAAACATAAAAAATATCATCGAAAAATTATGATTTGGGGAGCGGCGGCAAGCATAAATGTAATTTTTACATGGTCGGCAGCAGCCTGCATAAGTTTGGGAATTGCAGGCGGGCTTATATATTTTTCAACATCAGGTTACGAAAAGTCGGCAACGGAATTTATCGTTTCCGACAATAATGAAACATATCGAAACAGCGATTTTATCGAAAGAATTAAAAATTCAAAAAAAAATATTATCGAAGAAGAATTATTGCCACCAAGTATGATTGAACCGCCAATGCCACAGAAAATCGAAATTCAAAATATCGAATCAAACATCATTAATATTGTTGAAAAAAATACAACAGTTCGTGATATTCTGAATTTTGACAGGGATAGTATGGCAGCCGAAAAATATAAAATTAAGTACATAAATCCGCAAAGACCGGATCCGGAAACGTATATCGACGAAAATATTCCATTTGCCGTTGTTGAAGAATATCCGAAGTTTATGGGAAAAGATGCAAATGTTTTTAAAGAATGGATACAGGAAAATATAAGGTATACCGAAAACGGAAATTGCGTACAGGGTACGGTTGTATTGAGTTTTACAGTTGACAAAGATGGCTGTGTCGGCAATGTAAATATTATCAGAAAAGTTCATCCGGAACTCGACAGTGAAGCCGTACGCGTAGTTTCGTCATCACCGAAATGGACGCCGGCAAAACAAAAAAATATTCCGGTAGATTTTGAATTTATATTTCCTATTTATTTCAGTTTAAAATAATTAACTTAAAGATATAAAACTGTTAGCGTAAATATTTTGCGATGCGTAAAACAATTAGAATATTTCATCTAAATTTGCAGGATAATTTGTAAGAAATGCCAAAAATTTTAAACATAGAGTCAGGAACATCGGTTTGTTCGGTAGCGCTGTCGCAAAACAGGCAAATCACAGCCTTGCGCGAAAGCGATGGAGAAGTTGCTCATGCAGCCAAACTGTCGGTTTTTATAGACGAACTTTTAAATAGCCGGAATATTAAAGTATCCGATCTGGATGCAATTGCAATAAGCGAAGGACCCGGCTCATACACGGGAATACGCATTGGCGTTTCAACCGCAAAAGGTTTGTGCTTTGGCGCCGACAAACCTTTGATTGCGATTGGCAGTTTGCAGTCGCTGGCAATGCTGGCAGTCGAAAAAATAAAGCCTGCGTCAGAAACACTTCTTTGCCCAATGATTGACGCCCGCCGAATGGAAGTTTACACAGCGCTGTTCAACAGCAGTGCAGATGCGATAAGTCAAATATCGGCGCAAATTATTGACGAAAATACATTTATCGAACCGCTGAAAACAAAAAAGATAATATTTTTTGGAAACGGTGCCGAAAAGTGCAAACCTGTAATAAGTTCGCCGAATGCAGTATTTGTTGACATAAAAGCATCGGCAATGGGAATGATTGATATTGCCATCGAAAAGTTTAACAATTCCGATTTTGTTGACATTGCATATTTTGAACCTTTTTACCTGAAAGACTTTGTAATAACGGCATCAAAAAAGAAGATATTTTGATTTTTAAACAACCGCTTCCTGTTATAGACGCCGTACCGAATGCGCTACGCCATGCATACATGTTTGTCTTACGCTGTTGAAGCCTGCTTTACGTTATCCATACGGCAAATTCTGTTGTGCGCGGATGAAGACTTATTAAAAAAACAATGAGGCTGTCTCAAAATGGTATTTTATACGTCATTGCGAGGAGCGTAGCGACGAAGCAAACCAGAGAAATGGATAAAACGACAAATAAACAATGTTCAATGTATAGATTGCTTCCCTGCTTCAGGCTAATGCCTTCGCAGTTCGCAAAGAACTGTGTTAGCAGGCAAATTTTTGAGGTAAAATTTATCAACATACATGCGTTTGTTTTTAATAATAGCGAATGCCTGTTTTATCAGTTGTGAACTCATGCTAAGCAGTTGCTGCATCTGAATATAACTGCTCTCTTTGGGCTGCC
>JAISOH010000067.1 GCA_031275825.1 Prevotellaceae bacterium
GGACGCGCAAAATAATCTTCGACCTTATATTTGAAATCGCCTTTGTCGAAGGCTATCAGTTCGGCAAGCTGTTCGTCGGTCGAAGGCAGCGAAATGTCGCCGGGCAGTTTGTTTTCAAACTTAGTCAGTGTCAAAGGCAATATCATTCCTGCCTGTTCATAGTTGCCTTCAATGGTTTCGCCTTTCAATGTACCTTTATACGATAATTGAAGTTGTTCCGATGATAAGGTCAATTCACCGTTTACAAATTCGATTTTTTCAATCGCAATTCCCGACTCGCCCTGTATGGGAACGTCCATTGTTGTCGAATATGTTCCGTCATTCTCAACGATATGGAAAATCAATTCCAAATTTACTCCCTGTACGTTTAACGTACCTTTCCAGTCGCCTGTAATTTCCTGCGTTTTTTTTGCTGTCATGGTTGTTAATAATAAAATTACTACTAAAGCCAACGCTACCAATATACTTATCGATAGCAATAATTTTTTTGTTGTCATACTATATAAAATTTTTGTTGTTAATTAATCTTCTCTAAATTCCAAAATATCTCCCGGTTGACAATCCAGTTCTTTACACAGGGCATTCAGTGTATTGAAACGTATAGCCTTTGCTTTTCCCGTTTTTAATACCGAAAGATTTGCCTGTGTAATGTCCACTTTTTGCGAAAGTTCGTTTAAAGATATTTTCCGTTTCGCCATCATTACGTCTAAATTCACAATAATAGCCATATTCTTAAATAGTTAAATCCTGTTCTTCCTTTATATTTTTTGTATATCGCAAAATTTCGGAAAGTATAAGTAATACCAAACCTGTAAAAAGCAATGAATAATTAAAATCGCCTGTGTAAGCCGTATAATCTTTTATCTCCAAGTAGAAATCGGTTGATATGGTTGCAGTTAAATTTACAAATAAATTAATTGCAAATATCAGCAATAAAAACAGCGATATTTTTTTTATTCGTTTAATATTTTTCAGACTGTAAAATTCGTTTTGCGTAATTGATTTCATTATTTTGTATCCTGCAAGTGGAATGTACACAACAAAAAGCGCAAACACAATCAATGCCAGTATATTTGCCGCTATGTTCATTATTTTCACATAAATCGGAATATTTTCGGGCGATTTGGAGATAAGCGCAATCATTTGTCTTATTTCAAAACGTACTTCTTCGCCTGTTTTTTCGTTAATTACAGTTGACGGAAAAGTTATGGAGCCGTCAACCGGCGTCATGTAACTTGCGCAAACATTAAAACCCGTATTACCGCTTTTGCCCTGTTTATAGCCAAGTTCAAAACCGGCTATTGCCACTTTTCCTGTTTCATATACATTATGTACAAAAAATATGACATACATGATTGCCAAACACAAACTGTAAATTTTCAACTTTCCACTCATACTGTAATTTCGTTTTTTAATATATAAATCACCAATATCAATATTTATTTATCGTTTTTCGATATACAAAGGTAACAGTATTTTTTTAATGCAAAGGTTAAAAAATATTAATGATACAATTTTGTTTTATGCTGTTACATTATTTTTGACATTAAGAGCAATAAATAAGTTGTCTTCCATCTTTGCAATTCACAATTACGAAGACGATTTTTGATATAACCGCGGAAAAATATAATATTTGCAGGTTTTAATTTTTGCAACAAAACCATACACTTTTATTTATTGATTTTTATTTACAACAACCGTAAACAGTCAAAAGTAAGTCATTGCTGCTGTTTTGCCTTGCAAACAGTTGCATTACAAATTTTATAATTTTTTACTATCTTTGCCGATATTTTAAAATTTTGAAAATGTCGGAACGTATAATTATTCTTGACTTTGGTTCTCAAACCACTCAACTTATAGCGCGCCGATTGCGCGAACTGAATGTTTATTGCGAAATATTTCCATATAACAAATTTCCCGAAAACAGTAATAATATACGCGGCGTTATTTTTTCGGGAAGTCCTTACTCGGTTTACGACAAGGATGCTTTTAAACCGGATATTTCAAATATTCGCAATCGTTTTCCCGTATTGGGAATTTGTTATGGTGCGCAACTGATTTCGCATAATTTGGGAGGCAAGGTTGAAGCAGCCGGAACTCGTGAATACGGACGGGCTAATTTGTACACGGTTGATAATTCAAATGCTTTGTTTAAAGATATACGTAAAAATTCACAGGTATGGATGTCGCACGGAGATTCGATAACACAGATTCCAGATAATTTTGAAATTATTGCAAGTACTGATGAAGTCGCTGTTGCCGCATTTCAAATCAAAAACGAAAAAACATGGGGAGTACAGTTTCATCCCGAAGTTTTTCACAGTGCAGATGGAATGAAAATTCTTGAAAATTTTGTTGATATTTGCGAATGTAAAAGAAACTGGACGCCGGCATCGTTTATCGAAACAACAGTTGCCGACCTTAAACAAAAACTCGGACGCGACAAGGTTGTGCTTGGTCTGTCGGGCGGAGTTGACAGTTCGGTAACCGCAGTTTTGCTTAACAGGGCAATAGGTGAAAATGTCATTTGTATTTTTGTTGATAACGGTTTATTGCGCAAAAATGAATTTGAAAATGTACTTAACGATTACAGGCATCTTGGATTGAATGTAACAGGCATTGATGCCAGGAATAAATTTTATGCGGCTCTTGCAGGTATTTCCAGTCCCGAACAAAAACGTAAAATAATAGGAAAAATTTTTATTGATGTTTTTGACGAAGAAGCGGCAAAATTAAAAAACGTGAAATGGCTCGGACAGGGAACTATTTATCCCGATATTATTGAATCGCTTTCAATTACTGGAACAACAATAAAATCGCATCACAATGTAGGCGGATTGCCAGAATATATGAAACTGAAACTGGTTGAACCGCTTAGATTGCTGTTTAAGGATGAAGTTCGCCGCGTAGGAAACGAACTCGGAATGTCCGAAAATCTTATAAACCGTCATCCTTTTCCGGGACCAGGGCTGGGAATTCGCATTCTTGGAGATATTACGCCTGAAAAAGTTCGCATATTGCAGGATGCCGACGATATTTACATAAGTCTTTTGCGTCAGTATAATTTATATAATGATGTTTGGCAGGCATGTACAATTTTGCTGCCCGTGCGTTCGGTTGGCGTTATGGGAGACGAACGCACTTATGAAAATACTGTTGCTTTGCGTGCAGTTACATCAACCGATGCAATGACTGCCGACTGGGCAAAACTGCCTTACGATTTTTTGGCAAAAGTATCGAACGAAATTATAAATAAAGTAAAAGGCGTAAACAGAGTTGTTTACGATATCAGTTCAAAGCCGCCAGCCACAATTGAATGGGAATGATTCAAGTTATACAAAATCCGGCGAATGTATTCGATTAATTGTAAATTTTTATTATACCTGATATAATACAGCTTATTGCAGTAAAGCCTGATGATTATTGTATTTAAGCGCCTTAAAATTAATCAAACATGCCACTTTTTGTCAAATTAACATTTTTTTCTAAATGCACAACAGGTTATTTAATATAAATTCTATTATTATTACGGTAAATGGAAAATGATTGTACGCCCGAAAGAAATAAACGAAATATTGCGCAACAAATTACGGAAGTATCAAGGCAAATTAAAGTCTCCGATATCAGGAATAATAGACAGTCAGAGCATAAAAACGACAAGTGTATGAGGAGAAAAAATCGGTTTTGATGGAAACAAAAAAGTAAAAAAATGCAAGCGCCACATAATAACGATTGCCTCTGCCGATAGTGGTTTATGCAGTAAATCAGCATGATAGTAAAACGGCATTTGAGATAGTTGAACCGTTGAAATATCGTTTTGAGAGAATGAAAAAAATATATGCAGATGGAGGCTATCGTGGAGAACTTGCTGAAAATGTGAAGAAAAAATTTGGTTGGGATATGGAAATTACATTGCGCA
>JAISOH010000060.1 GCA_031275825.1 Prevotellaceae bacterium
ACAAAACGTGGAAAATAGAGCGAAAAAATTTGAATTTCAGAACTCACCTGAAACGGTTGAACAGAAAAACAATTTGTTTTTCAAAGAATGAACAAATACATGACAATATTATTGGAATGTATATTGAAAAATTTATTACAAAACCGGAATTTATGGAAATAATTAACCATACAATTTGAGATACTACCAAATTTAATTGCAAATTATTATTGACTTTAATATAATCAGCAGAAGAGCGATATATTCATTGAAATAAAAAACGCAGACGTTGAAAATCTCCAACGTCTGCATCATCATTTTTTTAAAAATTTTTATGAAAAAAAACTACCACATTGTGCAATAATATATTGTAAATTATCTTTATCTCTTATTTCTCATTTCGGTTAAAAATTTAATAATATTGTTTTTATATTTTCCTTATACAATGCTATTTCTGCTTTCAATGCTTCATTGCGAGTGTCGTAATGTATGCAATAATGATTTTTTCCATCATCTGCTCTAATCAGTTGAACTTCTTTACCGGTTATGCGTTCTGCATCTTTTATCACAGGCAAATCAAGGTCGTCGGAATTTTTCGATACGTAAATTTGTACCCACCAACCGCTTAAATCTACCGCTCCGTTTGAACTGTTTATCAAATCTTCTGCCGATATTTGCTTTATTATTATGTTTTTGGCATGAAGTCCAAGCGTTAATACTTTAAATACCGTACGGCGGTTTGCCTGATGTTCGGCTTCTGTTTTTGCGTTGGGTATGAGTAATTGTTCTTCGCCATAACCTTTCCATACAAGCCGGTTTGCATCTATGCCTTTTGATATTAAATAATCTACAACGGCTTTTGCCCTTTGTTCCGACAGTTTCATGTTGTATGTATTTGAACCTCGCGAATCGGTATGCGAACCTATTTCAACTGTCATTTCAGGATATTCGTCAAAATATTTAAAATATTTGTCCAATTCTGTCTTTGACTTTTCGGTCAAGCGCGATTTATTGTATTCATAAAATATATCTTTCATTTCGATATACATCATTTTTGCCGAATCGCTTTTGCTTACTTCGGCTATTTCAATAGTCGGTTCCTCTGCAATAACAGTTTTATTCAAATATATTTTCGAGTGTAGATCCGAAAAGTTAGGAACATTCACAGTGGTCAGCGTTTCCGTATTTTCATCATATCCCAACGCTATGGCTTTGATTTGATAATTTTTATCAGGCATGATATAAACAAAATAATTACTGCCGTCTGTTACGTTTAGTTCAAAAAACCTGTCATCTCCATCCGTTATTGCAACGGTATATTCTTTCAGTTGTTCTTTTGTTTCGTTGTCATACACAAGTCCATCAAGCGTTATAACTTTTGGAGGAAAATCGTTAAACATGTATATGTCATCGCTATTTACGGCATTGTTGCGATTGCTAATAAACAGTCCCGTATTGTTGTATGTTTGATGTATTAAATTAAAATCATCCCATGATGTATTGAATGGAGCGCGCAGATTATGCGCTTTTCCGAAAGTTCCATCTTCCTGCATGTAACTTGCAAAAATATCCAGCCCGCCCAGTCCGGGATGTCCATCGGATGCAAAATATAAAACGCCGTCTATGAACGATGGAAATACATCATCGCCTGTGGTGTTTACGTTTGGTCCCAAGTTAACAGGATTTCCGTAATCGCCTTTTTTATCTCTGTCAACATACCATAAATCGACTCCGCCATAACCGCCGTCAATGTTTGATGAGAAGTAAATTCTATTTCCGTCGTCGGTTATAAAAGGATGTCCTACTCCGTAAGTTACATTGCCTAATTTTAATTTTCCGTTTACTTTATATCTGTTGTCTTTTACGCTTATTTTAAGTATAAAACAGTTTTGATTTTCGGATTCGCAGCGAGTGCAGTATAATTGTTTGGTTTTTGGGTCGTAACAGAATGTTCCATCATTAACCTGTTCTTCTGACATTGCTTCCAGTTTTTTTACAGAGCCGTACAGCGAACGCGAATCGGGCGATGCAATATACAATTCGGAATATGGAAGTCCGGTTCGTTCCGATATTTTTTTTATCTGTGTTACTCTGCCTGTGGATGCATATATTAAATTGTCTTCATAAAACGATATTCCATACTCGCTGCCTCTTGTGTTCAAGTTCTGTACAGGTATTATTTCATATAAATTATTGACTTTTCCGTAATGCTCGGCAATATCGCACGAGGTTATTTTTGTATCAAGTAATTTTATGTCGGCATTTTTTTCTTTTGCGATAGCAAACAATTTATACGCTTCCTGATATTGTCCGTGCATCAATTGAACGCATCCGTATCCGTAATACAATTCTGCCTGATTATAACCTGCTTCTTCTGCCTGTTCGTACCATTTTAAGGCATCCATAGTTTTGTTCATTTTTCTGTAACATTCGCCTATTCTAAACAATATTTCTCCTTTTCTTTTTCTCACATCATTATTTCTGCCTTTAAGATTAATTACCTGTCTGTATATATTGGCTGCGCTGTAATATGCTCTGCCTGAATAATATGTGTCGGCAGTTTTTAACGACTGGGCTTCGACAGATATTACAGATATTAGCAGTAATACAAATATTGCTATAATATTATTAATTTTTCTGTTCATTTTTTACTGTAAATTTATTTTCAATCTCTTAGTAAAGTCAACATTATGTAATCCGAATGTTCAACAAGCGCATTCTCATTATAATTTTACAAAACAACAATTATACATTCAGTATATAAATATCCTAAATTTTGGTACGCAAAATTACAATTTATTTATTTTAAAATACGGAGCGTATGTTATTTTTAGTTAATATCATGATGCGTGATAATTTTAAATTATTCACAAATTTTGAATTGTATAAACATAAATAATTTCATATCAAATGTATTGTTTGATATGATTTATTTTACAATAAAATTTATAAATATTTGAATAACAGAAAAATATGTTTATATATTTATAATATGCAATCGTATAATTCAAAGATAGCATTGACGTGTTAAATTTTTATTGTAAACACTGCTTTTGCAATTTTACTCATCTTGAATATAAGATAAAATCACGAAGTTTGCAATAAATTAACAAATACCCGATGTTTTTTCTGTTGCTAACATCCTTTTATTTGTTAAATTTTACTAATTGTTTATTGATGGTAAATCGGAATAATCGCGCGAATAGCGTAAATGCTGTTCTGCAAAATTTTCCGTATAGTCTATTTTTAAATCAATAAAATTATTATCTGCATCAAATACAGGCGTATATACAGGATTTACAAATCCCTTGTACGGCGCTATATTCAATTTTGCATAACGTTCAATTATTTCCTTGTGCAAAACAATATCAAGTTTCACTGCATAAGTTTCAACAATATTGCGTGCGGCATTAAAATCGCCTGTAGATTTTATTCTTTGAATTTCAGCCAGTAATTCTCCAATATACTGTCTTGCTTTGTTATAATCGTTGATAACAACAAATGTTTTTCCATCGCGCTTTTTAAGTTCAACAGCCTTGTCGGCGGCTGATTTTTCAAATACATAGCGAGCTATAAGCTGACGGTTTCGCATGTGCGCTTCTTCGATGTTTTTACCGATTTCGATACGTGTTTGCTGCGTCAGTAAACCGTTCATAAAAAATGAATAATATTCGGCTTTATATGCTTCATCGTTTGGCAACAAGCCGAGTTCAACCATTTTAGGGTCAGCTATAAAATACAGTCCAAACAAGTCGGCGCGCGCTTCTTCTATTGTTGCTCCGTATGATTGCAAAGCATCGGGGTCAACGCCTTGAAGCAATTTTCCCGAACCGTGTCCCAAACATTCGTGCAAATCGGTATGAAGATTATCGGTTATGAATTTATATTTATTTATCAGATTCAATTCCGTTTCGCTCCATACAAATTCTTCGGCAAATCCATTTCCCTGCGATGCCTGATCATAGGCTTCTGTAATATTTTCTATGGTTACAGATTTTGAACCGTGTACGGCGCGAATCCAGTTTGAATTTGGCAAATTAATTCCTATCGGAGTTGTCGGGTAACTGTCGCCTCCGATAATTGATACGTTTATAACTTTTGCTGCAATTCCTTTAACTGTTTCTTTTTTGAACTGTTTGTCTGTCGGCGAATTATTTTCAAACCACTGCGCATTGGTGCTTATGATTTCCGTACGTTTTGTGGCTTCGGTATTTTTGAAATTTACATTGGCTTCCCAGCTTGCTTTCATTCCCATAGGATCGCCGTATGTTTCGATAAAACCGTTTATAAAGTCAATATGCGACAAAGTATCGGCAACCCATGCAATAGAATATTCATCAAACTTTTTAAGATCGCCCGACCTGTAGTATTCAACAAGTTTTTCTATAACTGATTCTTGCTGTTCGTTTTCGGCAACGGCAGCCGCTTTTTGTAACCAGTAAACTATTTTTTCTATTGTCACCGAATATAAACCTCCGATTTTATATATTTTTTCAAATATTTTTCCGTTTTCTTTCACAAGTTTGCTGTTGAGTCCGTACGAAACAGGAGTTTCTTCGTTTGGTTTTTTCATATTATTATAAAATGTTTCAACTTCTTGCCGGTTTACATTTTCGTAATAATTGGATGCGGATGTTGTTATCGGATCAGCATCTGATGCCTGATTTAAGCGCGTAGCAGCAATCGCAGGGTCAAATATTACAGGTACAATCAACGATACAAGTTCGTCTTGATTTAATTCTGTTTTTTCAAATGCGGTTTCGGGAAGTTTTTTGATTTCGCCGATAAGGAAATCCTGTGAAAATTCCGGTACAAATTTATGATTCCCATAATGATGATGTATTCCGTTTGAAACCCAAATGCGTTTTAAATACAGTTCAAATGCCTTAAAATCATGTGAATTTTTATCGCCTTTGAAATTTGTATAAATATTTTCGAGCGTACGGCGAATACATAAATTGTATTTTCCGTTTTGGTCGTAAAGAATATCACGACCTTGCAGCGCCGCTTCGTTTAAATAATAAAGCAATTCCTTTTGCCTTGTCGTAAGTTTTTCGATTTCCGGAACTCGATAGCGCAAAATTTCCATGTCGGCAAAGGCATCTACTTTATAGTTAAAGTCGGCGATTGCAGGAGTTTTCAGTTCCGAATCGGTTGAAGATTTTTTATCGGTACATGCACACAAACAAATTGTTGTCATAACAATAAATACAGTTTTTTTCATAATACATAATATTTTTGCTGCAAAGTTACAAAATAAAGTTTACATGCGCCGATTTGCAAAATAATATTATCAACCTGTTGTGCATTATAGGAAAAAAATAAAAAAAGATTGTTTATTTGACAAAAATGTCGTATATTTGCATGATTATAAGATAATTAAATACAATGAACAATCTGCTGCAAAATTACAAAATTATTTTTGATAAATTGACAAAAATCT
>JAISOH010000066.1 GCA_031275825.1 Prevotellaceae bacterium
GAACCCTGTGTTACTGTCAATGTGTCCGAACCCGAACCGCAACCGCCTGTCTCATATACATAGACGCTGTAATCGCCCGGCTCGCTTATTACATAAGTATGCAAACCTGCGCCTGTAAGAACAGGTTCCGTGTTATTATCTCTGTACCATACGTAAGTTGCCGTTGAACTGTATGAGTTTGCATTGGATACGTAAAGCATCAGGCTGCCTGTGCCCGAACATATTTCGGTTATGTCTCCCTGTGATTCAAGTTCCGGTTTGGCGGTTGTGCCTGTGTTGTCATAAGTCAAGCTTATTACTGCCGACTGTGCCGAACAGTTGCCTGCTTTTACAACTATCTTGTATGTGCCTGCTACCGTTGCATAATAATGCGTCTGAACTGCGCCGGATATGACAGAATCATTCCTGTACCACTGATAACTTACACTTGTGCCGATGCCTGTATAGTCGGTTGTCAGTTTCAGCATTATGCCCGCATTCGGACCGCAGATTATCGTGTTGCCCGATTCTGATGCTATGGCAGGATTCCGAAGATTAATATTTGGATCCCTTATAATGATTGTATCTGTTTGATATAAACAGCTTAAGCCTGAGGTATCGACAGCCATCACGCCAAAGATAGCGCTATTGGCAGGATAAATATCGGAATATCTGACAACCAGACTTAATCCTGTTTCTCCCGGAATCGGGATGTTCATTCCCTTATACCATTGATAATTTATTCCGGCTTGAGGATTAGTAATTTGCAGTGTTACTGTATTTTCAGTTCCGCAAAGTTCATAATTTCCTAATACTGAAGATATTATCGGTTTTTCAAACGAATTTGTCAAAACGCGCAGATAAAGTGATTTTGATATAATCCGGCAAATAACATTATCAAGATTGTCTTTGCAGTCGGCAACTATCAGCCGGTAATAACCTTCGCTTTCCTCAGCAACCGTAATACCATACTGCGAACTTACGCCTAAATGCGAACCCGGTCCAAGGTGAGATTCATTAAGCACAGTCCATACGGCTTGCGGGTCATCAACAGGGCTGTATTCCCATCTAAACCATACGGACGAATCATTACTGATAAATCCATCGCTGTGATAAGAGCCTCCCATACTATATACCGAACCCAAACAGGCCGAGTCCGATAATTTCGACAAAGTAACCGGAGCAACGCAAAAATGCACTTCTATGTCATCCAAAACAAGGTCGTTATAAGTGAAGGCGGAAGCATTGTATATTTTCAATTTCAAAGCGCTGTAATCGCGAAACATAAAAGGAAAACCGAAGACTCTCCACTGTATATTATCATTAGTTCTGGGAACAACCGGTGTAAAGTATGTTGCCAGAACATTATCATATTCATCCAGCAGTTCAAATTTTAACTTGGGATTGCATTGTACACAATAACTACGATATGTATGTTCGGATTGCGGCACGAGATTGGCTACCGAAGCCGAAATATATATATCGGATATTTTTTCGCACAAATCGCCGACCTGTATCAGAGGAGTTTCATAAAATTTATATTTGTTCGTGTTCGTATCCGAACTTGCCAGCAGCATGTATCCGCTGTCTTTATCGTTCGGGTTGGTATGGTCGCTGAAATTCTTATGCCATACGTAAGTAGAATTGGGATCTATATATTTTACAAGCGCATATTCTCCGTCAGATATCTGATCTGTTGTTCTAAAAGTATAATCGGTTACTCCGGCAGTCAGGGCGTTTGTGCTTACTCTCGGATAGTTGTAATCGTTTCCGCCGAAATCTTCTCTGAAGAACAGCTGCCCGTTAGCGTAGCATGAAGGAAGTACGGTTCCGCAAAGAGCGCTTTGGGATACCGTTATTTTATAACGCATTTCGGATAAAATTACGCCGTTATACCTTGCTTCCGCATACCATGACATGGAACCGGGCTGGCTTTTCATAACTTTTACTGTATTTGCAGGACTTCCTGCGATTGGAGTTCCTCCTGTTTCAACACTATACCAGTAATACTCAACGCCCGGTATTGCATTCATTCCTATTGTGATTGTATGTTGGTTATCCTGACATGCGATATACTGTTTTGACAGAGGTTTTTGCACTAATATATATATTTTTGCCCGGGCAGTATCCGTTCCGCAGGTAATATAATATTCCACGCTGTCGATGCCGAATGCATCATTGTAGGGCGTATATGTAAATGTTTTGTCGGCATTTATTACAAGACTGCCTTTTTCGGGTCCCGTGCCTGCAAGGGTATTTACAATTACCTGACTTCTGCCGCAAACAAACATATCGTTTGCCAGAGCATCAAAGCTTACAGAATCATTAAACAGCAGTACGGTATCGTTTACGGCGCTTACGGATGACAGTATTACAACAGTACCGCTGGCAGCCGAACAGCCTTCGTCCGAAGTAAAGGTAAAGTAAACTTCGCCTTTGGCAAGTCCTGTTGCCAAGCCGTTATTATCGATGCTTGCCACTGCCGTATTGCTGCTTGTCCACTCGCCGCCTGTTGAAGGCGACAGATTAGCCGTATAGCCCACATATATTTGCGCCGGCGCCGTAATAACAGGCTTGTTTTCTACTGTAAAATCAGTACTTACCGACAGTGTGGAGCCGTTCTGGTCTTCCACATCCATGCGAACGGTATAATTACCCGAAGGCAATGCGGTTTTATATGTCAGATGATTTCGAGCCTCGTATTTTTCACTGCCGTTAATAAACCATTTCAAATTCAAAGGACTTTTTGCATACTCAACTGTTGCCGCAAGCGATATTGAATCGGTACAAAGCGTTTGTCCGAATATATCCTGATAACTGATTTCATTAACCTTAAACATCATGTTCAAATTATTCGTGGATGCTCCCCCAAGCATATAATAGCCATTGCTTGATCCGAAACCGACTACCAGAACAATTACTCCTTCCGTATTTTCAAAAATGTAAGGTGCATTTACCAGTCCAAGTTTGGCAAATGAATATCCCGAGTTCCCGTGGTCAAACCATGTAGTGGTGTTTAATTTCGAAGTCGTTCCGTTTACGGTTACCGTGGTTTCCTCTTTGTTGTACTCAGATGTTATAACAATGGCATAGTGTTCTGTCAGATTAGTATTATAAAAGGGAGCTATTATGGTTTTAACCGTAGCCTGTTCTACAGGAGGAATCCATACCTGGGCGGGTTCTCCGATAACGCTAACTCCGTTACTTCCGTAAGATAAGAGGTATGAGCATACGGCTACCGGTTCGTTCGAAGAAATATAAAATCCCGAAGCAGATGCTATCTGATATTCTTTATAATCTCCTTTTTTACTCAGTGTAAAAGGAGATGTGTATCCATTCATTATTACACTGCCGGTTGTATTATCCTTAGACGCCACAATTCTCAATCTCAAAGGATACTGGTTGGTTATACCTATGTCGGGTACTAAAAAATGTTTTCCCCATGAATGTACCGGCGCCATCTGCTGAAACAGATTACCAAGATTGGAGTGTGCGGCATCGGGAATCATAGTACCCTGATGCGCGGCAAAACAGGCTACGGGTTTGGTTGAAGCCAGAGAATATCCTGTCATATCTGCGTCGTTTCTATAATAAAACGTCCCTCCTTTTAACATCGATGAGGCGCTTTTAACTACAGCGCCATTTCTGTCTTTAAGAGTAATCCCCGTGTTATCTTCTGTTGCTATTGCCAGTATTGCATCATCGTCGCCAGTGCTGCTGTTGTTAGCATTATAGGAAATATGATGATAATCCGTACCCAAAGCGCCCGAAGGAAGTACATTGGTTGCATCGCTTCTGTTTGCCGTATAATTTAAAGCATATACGGATACCGGCACATCCGATGTTATATGTACCGATTTGTCTGATGCAGTCAGTGTTCCTGTTGAACTCGAATTATAAACAGCCTGTTTTTGTATAGTGTTCAAATCAACAATGGAAACAGTATTTGCCGGTATCGGTATGGTCTGATACCTGTTTGCACCCGATAATGCCGTATATTCCAGAGTAACATTTGCGGCTTCGGCAGTTGCAATTTTTATTTGCAGAGTCAGTCCCGAGGCGGGGACAGAGGTTAGACTTCCCAAAGATTGTCCGAACGCCAGCCAGAAATCCGTTCCTGAGGTTATTTGATGCACATATATGTTTTCCTTTACATCCAGTTCATCCGAAAACGAATAGCAGTCGGCAGTATTAACTCTAAGCGCATATTTTCCCGCATCTTTTACCCATACGGATGAGCCTGTAGCACCGGTTATGGCAACTCCGTTTCTGTACCACCGGTAAGCAGTTGCGCCCGGCACCGCCGTTTTAAGACGCAGCATTATTGAATCGCCGGCGAATATGCTTAATACGCCTGACTGCGATTCTATTTCGGGTTTGCTTATGCTTGACGGCGAAGATGTTATATTTATTTCTGCCGAGATGGATGTACAGCCGTCATTCAGCGCCATTGCATAATAGCGTCCGGCAGCGCTTACATAAATATAAGTTCCCGCACCTACGCTTGCCTGTTCTCCCGCTTTGTACCATAAATATTCATATCCGCTTGCAGTATTTGTTACTCTCAACAGCGCCGAACCGCCGGCGCAGAGGTCTCCGCTTGCAGGTTCGCGCGATATTTGCGGGCGAATTATATTGCTGTTATTTTTTGTCAGGTTTATGCTGTTTGAAAATGCCAAACATCCGTTGGCTGTATTTGCAGTTGCCGAATAGTCGCCCGATTCGGTTGCAAAATAATAATAATCTGTTGCTCCCGAAATCAATGCTCCATCTCTGTACCACTGGAAAGTTGCTCCCGGCAGCGCCGCAAGGTTGGTTACCTGCAACAGTACAGAGCCGTTGACGCCGCATATAACGGCATCGGCAGGCGTTTTTGTTATTACAGGCGCTGTGGCTATATCCGTGCTTGCAGTAATACTTTTTTTTGCCGACAGTATGCTGCATGAGCCGACAGTTACAAAAACCTGATAGTCGCCGCTCTCCTGCCCTGCCGGTATGCCCGGATGAGGAAGATTTATATTATTCGTTGAAGTGGTATCAAAGGGTATTCCATCTTTTATCCATACATAGGAACCGCTCTGATAGTCTGCAAAATTATTTACATTTAATACTGCGCTGCCGTTTATGCAAAGTTTGCCGCTTGCAGGCAGGCATTCAAGGTTGGGAGACGCCAGATTTGCACTGTAATTTCTTGTAACCGTAACAGACTGCGAATATTCGCGGCATATTCCTTCTATTACATAACATCTGTATATTCCCGGTTCTGTTGCAAAATAAATCTGATCTGTTGCTCCTTGTATTATTATTTCATCCTTATACCACTGATATGTCGGAGTTTCATGAGGCGTTTCATCCGGAATTGCTTTCAGCAATACCGCTCCAACAGCGCCGCATATAACATTTGAAGGCGCATACTGAACGCTGTAGCCCAAATACGGACAGTCGATAGCGGCAAAGGTATTGTTATCATAGTTGCAGTCAACGAAATCGCCGGGAGGAAACGCCGTATTGTTTGCCATTACGCGCGCCCATATCAGGCAATTGTTGTAGTTGCCGGTGGGAAGCGTAAATGTTTTTGTTACCTTTTCTCCGGGGAATACATCTGTTCCCAGATTTTCAACTTTAAGAAAAGTACTTGATGCTATATCCAAACCGCCCGTACTTCCGTTGTAAAACGATACCGGCGTATTTGCAGACAAAGTTGCAGAACCTGCATTGAATACATCTATTTCAATCTTGTTTGTCGCAACGTTTATTCTCACATCCTGCAATACGGCGTCGGGCTGGCGCATTACAGGCGTAAAATTCTGATCTTCGCGCACTATTGGAGCCTGCATCCACGAGCCATTGTAGGGATAAACGGTTTCGCCGTTTTTGGTATATGAAGTAAGCATTGGTATGGGGCGGGCATTGATTTTAAGGTCTTCGCGCACCATTGTGGGGTCATACATGCCCTGATTCCATACAGGAGGACAGGGCGCCCACTTTTGACCTTTGTATTCATAAACATTTATCCAACCATGTGACATGGCAAGCTCACGACTGCTGCTATTTACATGCGTAACCAGAATATCTGCGCTGCCGTCCATATTTACATCCGCAATAACAGGATATTCAAATGCAGTTCCGCAATAAACAGGCGTTGAAAACATAACGGAAGAAGTGGGAGAAACAGTTTCGTCTATCTTTACATAATCCTTCCCTGATCTTCCGGGAGAGATTACGCGCAATGTGGTTTCATCACGGTAACACAAATCTGCCGTATTATTATTGTCGAAGTCAAAGAGGGTGATTCCTGTATTGTGCGAACGGTCTTGGTGTTCCATTCCCCAGCTAACTTTGAGTTTATTTTCTACTGTAGTAGCAGTATCATCCCAAGTTAAGCCTATAATATGTCCGGCTACGTCGGATATGGTCTGATTAAAACGACAGTCTGTGGTAACCATTTTAGGATGATATTTAACTCCCGTACGGCTACTGGCGTTGTCTATATAAAGCACTCCTCCAAGAATACATATTTCAGGAAGTTTTTTTGTATAGTCCGTACCGTCCCATCCATCAAGTTTTCCATTGATATCGCCTATAAAAGGGATAGAAAAATTACCATGATAGCCATCCGAATAAAAAGAGATACAAGCTTTCACAACTGTCGGATTGTCCAATTCCCATACATAAACTATGATTTTAGTATCAAGACTTCCATTATCGCCGGTACATACAACTATTATATCCAACTTTCCGTCTCCGTCAATATCGGCTACTCTGGTAAAACCATCATTAAGATAATAGGTAGCATTTTTTCCGTTTTCGGTAACAATTACCGATTCGGGACCTTCCACTGTTCTATAACTATTGTTAAGGTGGTTGAGCGTATCTGTGAGGTTAAAAAAATGAATACGGTTACCTGTAATAATTTCCAACTTACCGTCTCCGTCTATGTCTACAATGGCAGGCACAGGTAAATAAGAGTCGGAATAATTTCCAGTTCCACCTCCATTCCCGCGTCGCATACCCACCATGGCGTCTTCTCTTATACCATTTGCAATGTTTTTAGTACTGACAGGAGCGGCGTTAAAATTATCCTGTAAACCTGAGGTTGATGTATAACTGTTATTACTCGTGAAACTAGATTTGCCGCCATGCCAAGCCATTAACAAACGCCCGTTTTTTCCGTTGTATATTTTGTTATACACGATTACTTCAGGTATTCCGTCTGCATTAATGTCGGCTATATAGGGATGCGGATAGCCAAAAACGGTATAACTTGTAGAAGTACTGGGACGTTTGTAACTTACGACATTGTTTGAATTATCTTTTCCTTCCCACAGTCTTGTCATGCCTGTAATTGAAGCACCGCTAAATATCGGTTTAAATGCCGCTACCCTTCCGCTTTCGGCATGACACATTACTATTTCGCCCAATCCATCGTTGTCCAAGTCGGCTAATGCCAAAATGCTGGGAGCGCGGTGATAGGGATGTCCCATTATCATATTTCCGTAATCACTGCCCCAACTTTGAGCAGTAAAGTCATATCGATATAACCTTTCACCTGTCTGTCCGTTGTAAATATTTATATAGCTGAGTGTAGTAGCAGCTCCTCCACCGGATAGTGCATTACATCCCATGATTACGATTTCGGGCTTACCGTCTCCGTTGAGGTCTCCCACCAAAGGAGAAGTAAATCCATCAATAAAATTATCAGTCCCTGTACGCGTACCACCAACATCTCCGGTGCGATACTTCAGATTAATATCGAAATTAATGTTTGCCGGCATGTTTTCGTAACATTCCACATTTTCGTCAATTACATTCACAGGATTATTGTATTCGGTAACATGCACTGTAAGTTTGGCGGTAACTTGCACACTGTTGCAGGTAAGTCCGTAATTTATAATTACGGTGGTATTACGGCATGCCAGCGAGGGCATAAATTCAATAAAACCGCCGCTTATTACCGTAGCCGTACCCTGAGTAACAGGATTCAGGGAAGAAGTAACAGCCAGAACGTAGTCGGAACATGTAAGCGTATCATTTATAACTACGTTTACGCGTACTTTTTGCATTGGTCCTGTTGTGGCATAGTCATCCACAGCAACAAGGCTTTGCTGAGCTACAGCAAACACAACCGGCATAAAAAATACCGCAATCAAAACAATAATTTTTTTGATTTTTGTTTTCAAATTAAATGAATCATAACCTTTCAAGGTCAAGTATTCACAGTTCGATTTTTTTTTCATATTTTATTTTTATAGATACCTATTAAATTTATTTCAGTTAAATATTCTCAAATCTAAATTTCCAAACTTTATAAAATTGCATATTGTCTTAATTCATAACCGGAATATCTGAAATTATAACTACGATGCAATTTGTCATTTTCATTGTTAAACATTGTGTTTTTCAGATAAATACGAAAGTGCACAAAGCGAAAAAATGTAAAATATTGCCTGATATAATATCAAAACGACTGCAAAGTACTATAAAAATATTTTAACAACTTTTATCAAAAAAAACCTTTCTTTTCATGATTAAATATTTATTGTCAGTTTTTTATAAAATATTCAAATATTTTAAATTAATTTGCCGTAACATTATGGATATGAAAAATACTATTTTGTATAACATGTTTTATCAACAGTTGGATGTATAGCTTCTCTCATGCATTGTAATAATTGATATAAACATATTATAATTTGCATATATTTTATTAAATTCTGTTTAACAGGCAGTGGTTTTAATGTGTTTATCAGCGAATTTCACAAGTCTGTCCGTATTATATTAAGGTCAATAATAATTTACAATTAAATTAAATGCAAATGACTAATAATCAATAATTTTAAATTAGTTTAATGTTTATAACCGAATATATCAGGTTTTAATATGCCGACTTTTAAATGCGCCGGTATCATTTAAATAAATACTCAATATTATGATTATGCCCATAAAAGCCGAAAGCCTCTGTTTTTCGTCATGATGAACAAAACGAAACCCGCGCATCCAAGCTCTGGATTTACTATTTTCATTCGCAATTCCAAATGATCGTTGTCCTGCAATTCCCATACAGGACAAGCCCCAACAGGGCGCAAGCTTTATCAGTGTTTTATATATAACCGTTAATTTGTTTCCTGCTTCCGCCATGTAAGGGCTTTGTTTGCGCTATGTCTGTTTCTCACTGTATATTTCCTTTCGGGGCTTTCAGGCAAAACATTCAACAGTCACTTAGTTTGACTGTTGAAGTATTTTTTTTGTACGTAAACCTCCGGGCGTATCGCCAAACATCTTCCTGCAAAAATTGTTCATGTGAGCCGGAGATGAAAATCCAAAATCATAAGATAACTGTGTAAATGTTTTCCGGCTGCATGTGATTTCATGAAAAAGTTTTTTTGATTTTTCCTGACATAACCATTTGTAGGCAGACAGTCCGAAAACTCTTTTAAAACGCTTTTTAAATCCTGACAGACTGTAATTCATTTCTTTTGCCATAGCCCCTACACCGCTTACTCTTTCGCAAATTCTGTAAACTTTTTTTGAAAATGCTATATCGCTTGTCAATATTGGTTTGAAAAACCTGTACAGTTCTTCCTTGTTATAACATTTTCCAAAATAATAAAGCAATTCTCTCTGCTTCATTTGAAAAAATTCGGCGCTTTTCATTCCGTTGGCTAAACACATTTTCATAAATTTCAGATAATCCGAAATTATTTTATTTGTTTTTAAAGAAAAATGTTCATCCATTTGAATTATGTCTTTGCTTTCATTTTCGACTTCCGTAAGCGCTTCAAACGGGAAATCGTGACAGAAATTCAAATCAACAGTCAAATAAATCACCATTATCTGGATATTGTTTTTCACCTTTATAATACATTTGTTTCGCGGAGGCAACAATACCAGTCTTCCGCTTTCAAGCAATACATCAACATGGTTTGCGCTGAAAAAAGAGCAAGAGCCTTTTTGTATAAAAAAGAGCCGTATTTGAGATAATTCCGGTATGTTGATATCTCCTTTCTTTGTTTTTTCAATACACTCAACATAAACCGAATTGTTTTCGACATAGTTTGTAGTCGTAATTTGTTTTTGATTTTCTTTCATAATTTTTCCTCAATTATTTTTAATTTCTAACTTAAATTTTATTTATAATAGTTACTTCTTTAAAAAAGTTGCAAATTATTGATATTTTTATTGAATATTCTTTACATAAAAAATCCATTATTTTCCATTGTACTCAAAATGACATAAATATATGTTTTTTTTAATCCTCATTTTTGAAATTTAGTCAAAAAACTGTCGATTTTCATATTTCAAATTCATGAATTGGCAAGAACAGGTACAAGACATTAATATGTAAAACACAGGACTGTACCAAATCATAAATTCGGTTTTTACTATCAACACTAAAATATCGGCTTCCGACCTTTATTTTCAGTTCAAATAATTTTTATTTTGAGCTATGCGTTTCCAACATAACTTCAAAGTTTGTTTATTTGTTATATTTCAATATGGATTTGAAAGGTAAAATGTTTGTATCCGTACATTTTTTACAGATAAATTCTCCAAGAAGAAGACAAAAGATAAAATTAAATTGCGTATTATCCATACAGCATCTGTAAACTTTCAAAAAAGTACATTCAATATTCTAAATGCAGTGCAAAGGTAGGGCATTTTCATGAAACAATGCAACAAAAACTGTTAAAAAGAACTTTTTTTTATTAATATAAATTATACAATACTTATTTACAGGCTGTTGCAATTTTAAAAATTCTCCACTATTTTATTCTTTTTTGTATATTAACCTATCATTTTCTAAAATCAAAACACTTTACACAGCATTATCTGTAATATTTAAACAATTGAATTTAACAAATAACCCACCGCCACAAAGGTATAATATTTTTTTTAATTAATGAAATAAAAAAATATTTTTTTTATATATAATTTAAAATTAATATTTTTCGATTAATGTGCAAACAGTATTATTCTGATAATAAAACTGTTCCAAACGAAGCATTTTTACATTACCGGCAATGCAAAAAAAATAATAACTCGGCAATCCGTGCAATATTGGGTAATAAAAAATTAACGGCTGAAAATGCAGGTTTTGTACCTGTACCTGTTAAAGTTATGCAAAATATGAATAAAAGTTTTTTCTCTTCTTTTGTTTTGATATAAAACCGTAGTAATTGAGAATTTGTTTTGTCCCAAACATTCTCAATTATTATTTAAAATATCAACAGAACATATAATTTTATGGTAATTATATTCATAATGAGAGACTGAATATTATCAGCAGGAAACAAGTGTTATTTATTCAACAGTTGCAAATCACAAAGATGTTTGTATATTCCGTTTTTGGCTGTCAGTTCGTCGTGCGTTCCCTGTTCTGCAATTTCTCCGCAGTCGATAACTATAATCCGGTCGGCATTTCTAATTGTTGACAGGCGGTGAGCAATTACAACGGAAGTTCTGTTTTTCATCAACTTTGTCAAAGCGTCCTGCACAAGGCGTTCCGACTCGGTATCAAGCGCAGAAGTTGCTTCATCCAAAATCAGTATTGGAGGATTTTTAAGCACTGCCCGCGCTATGGCTAATCGCTGACGCTGCCCTCCCGAAAGTTTTCCGCCACGGTCGCCTATGCTTGTGTAATATCCGTGTTCGAGATTTACAATAAATTCATGCGCATTGGCAATTTTTGCGGCTTCAATAACATCCTGTTCGCAAATATTTTCCAGTCCGTAGGCAATGTTGTTTATAACCGTATCGTTAAACAGAATTGCTTCCTGAGTAACTATTCCCATTAGCGAAATCAAATCTTTGGGTTCAAGATTTTTAATATTTATTCCATCAATCAAAATTTCACCCGAAGTAACATCATAAAAACGCGGAATGAGGTCGGCAATGGTCGATTTTCCTGCTCCCGAATGACCTACAAGAGCATACGTTTTTCCTTTGAGAACTGTAAAATTGATGTTTTTCAATACATATTCCGATTCGTATTTAAACGATACGTTATTAAACCGTATTTCGCTTTTAAATTCTTTAACCGGCTGCGGATTCTTTGATTTTTTTATTGTAACGGGAGTGTCGATTATTTTGAAAATTCTTTCGGCGGCGGCAGTTCCACGCTGAACATTACTGTATGCTTTTGAAACTTCTTTTACAGGATTAAGAACGCTGTAATACAAACCGAAATATGCAATAAGAGCTTCGATTCCGAAATTAAATTTTCCGTTAAGAATCAAAATTCCGCCTGTCATTAATACAATAGCGGCAACCGTTACTCCCAAAAATTCGGACATCGGCGAAGCCAGTTCCTGACGGTAAAACATTTTTTTTGTTATTTGCCGGTGCTTTTCATTCAGTTTGTCGAAACGTTTATTTTGATGTTTCTGTGCGTTGAATGCTTTTATAATTCTTATTCCCGAAACGGATTCTTCCATTGTGCTCAAAATATCGCCCTGCAATGCCTGCGCTTCTGCGGCGCTGCGTTTCAAACGTTTGACTATGCGGCTAATCAGCAAACCCGACAAAGGCAGAGCAACAACGGTTATCAGAGTAAGCTGGTAGGACATTAAAAACAGTACCGTCAAATAGCCTGCTATATAAACAGGGTCTTTAAAAATTACCTGAAACGATGTTACTATTGTGTTTTGAACTTCGGTAATATCATTTGACATGCACGACAAAAGATTGCCTTTTCGCTGGTCGGTAAAATATCCGACATCTAATTTTGTTATTTTTTCAAACAGTTCTTTTCTCATTCCCTGCATCACGTAGGTACGCATTGATGCAAGAATTCGCTGCAGCCAGTATCTGAACAGATTTGTAAGAAAAGATGCCATAACAACAAAAATGCACACAAGAAGCAATGCGTTTATTCTTCCGCAGTACTGAACAATATTATACATCATCAATCCGAAAGTATCAACGAAATAGTCTTTGGTAAATTCAAACGAATGAGTTTGCACGGGAACTTCATAAACTTCGGGATTGAAAATGACGGTCAGCAGAGGAATTATTAAAAGAAAATTCAAGGCGCTGAAAATAAATCCCGGAACAGTTACCAAAATATATTTAGGAACAAATTTGCTGTATGGTTTTGCGTATCCAAGTAATCGTATTAAAGTTTTACCCATATAAATTTATCTGTGCTGGTTTAATAATTTCAATGTTTTTTTATTTTTCTTCTTCAAATTCTATATAATCGCCAATATCCTTATCAACTTTTTTGTCCCTTTTTTCCGTTTGCTTTATAATAACCTGATTTTCGCGCCTTGTTTGCTTTCTGTTTGTTGTAGTATTAAACTGTTCGGTAATTTTTTTTTCTATTCGTTTCATAATCCGGCGCATTATATACGGCAGCAGTAAACGGAATATGTAACCGAACAAAAATATAAAAAATAAAATTGTAAAAAGTACTTTCATTGTTTTTTATTTTATAAAAATTATGCAGCCGGCAAAGGTAACAATAATTTTCGTTTTGTTAAGTTTTTTTGTTTTTGAACATCAAAAAAAGCGGCAAGGCAAAATGCGTTAAATTTTGCCGTTTACATGTTCATCCGTTCATTACCGGTAAAAACCGGCAATCATATATATATGTTACTTCGTTTTTACGCATGACAGCAGAAAAATATAATTTTAAACAGTATTGTATGCAAAAATCATAATTTCACTCTGAACCGAACTTTTACGGGATTGTGGTCGGAATTTGCAAACTGCAAATCAATAACGCTGATATTCACACATTCAATATTCGGCGATGCAAGAAAAAAATCAATAGTAGCGGTTAAACTGTGTTCGGTAGCGTAAGGCTTGTCCAGATAGCGATTTGTAGGAATATTGCCGACAAACCACTGCCAGTCGTTTGAAAACATGTCGGAAGGTATTTTTGTAAGAGTAAAATGTTCCGTTGTTTTTGCATCATCGCTGCATGACGGCGGAATTTGATTCCAGTCGCCGCCCACTATTATATAATTTCCAACATCATACTCGGCTGTTACGAACCGCTTCAAAAAACGGATTTCTTCAATACGCTGTTCTCCGCTGTCGAACGCCGAATTGTGCGTGTTTATAATCAAAAGCTGTTTACCGTTTTTCAAATCGTAGCGCGCCACGGTAAAGCATCTGTCATACAAAAACGTCCGCAAGGGTAATTTCATGGTATTGGGATAGGCAAAATATTTGAGCCGGCAAACTTTATGTTTTGTGCAAAAAACCAAACTCGACAGTATTTTTCCTGTCGGATTTTTAATCGGTACAGGAACAAACGGCGCTTTATAATTTATGCTGAAATACGAATCAAACGAAGGAACGGCTGTTTTTATTTTATGAAATTCGTTGATACTGTACGAACGTTTTGAATCGATGTCAACTTCCTGTAATAAAATAAAATCAACCGTATCGTTACTTTTGATTACATCGCAGATTTTTTGCAGGTTTTCATAAGTTTTTTCCCTGCTTTGCCTCGACCTGTTTCCGCCTTCATAAAAAAAATCCATGGATGCATCCAGTCCCGCATAACCGATGTTCCATGTTAAAATATTAAATGTATCGCCGATTAAGGTTTCGCAATCGTTTTGAGCAACAATCTGCTGTTTCGGAGGTTTAAAATCCATAAAAAACAAAGCCGCCCAAAGCATTACAAACAATAAGATTATAATTGATATGCAAATTAATATGCGCCGTAAAATTTTCATTGTAATTATTTTACTGCAAAAATACAAAAATTAAATTAACTTTTTTAATTCCCGTTTCAAAAAAAACTCTTCATATTCGATAAAAATTACTGCGGGTCAGTCCCGCAGCGACGAAGCAAAACGTCATTGCGAACTGCGAGGACTGAAAACCCGAAGCAGGAAGCAAACCAGAAAAATTGTTAATGAAAATAATCATAAAGAATACTGGATTGCTTCATTGCTTCGCAGTTCGCAATGACGACAACACAGGAGCGCAGCGACGAAAGCAATCGGAGAAAAAAATTGAAAGTTGATAATTGTCCATTATTAATCACTCTGGGTTGCTACGTCATTCCATTCCTCGCAATGACGTAGCAGGCAAATTTTGGGGGTAAAATTTATCAGCATACATGCGTTTGTTTTTAATAATAGCGAATGCCTGCCGGAGTAATTTGTTTGCTATCGCTATTTATGCGAGTTTTTTACTTTTGCCGCGCTATACCGGACGGTCGTAAAGTTCCCGACATGCTTTACTACTGTCGTGTCATATTTAGAAAGTCTTAAAAATGTTGTATCTTTGCATTCAAAAAAACAGCAATGAAAAAGTACAAAGTAACACTGTCTGAAGAAGAAAAGTCTCATTTGGAGACA
>JAISOH010000069.1 GCA_031275825.1 Prevotellaceae bacterium
CCTTAAACAGTAAATATTCAAACAGTAAATAAACCTGAGTGCTGATATTTTATTTTTTCCGTAATAAAAACCAAAAAAATATTTTACCGGTAGTATTTATTTTATTATATTTGCGGAAAATTATAAAACTTTATGAAAAGTAATGTAAAAAATATTATTAAGGCGCTTTGCAGCAGGTTGCAATTTTTGCAGTTGAGCGAGGCTTTTATGCGTTTTTTGCCCTCGACCCAAAATCCGTGTAATTTACTGACATACAGTAAATTGGGGGGGGGTATTTCTTTTTAAAGAAAATTTCACGAAAATTTTTGTTCAGAATATCATGTTTAAGCAAAAAATTAATCCGTTTTATGTACTCTAAAACCTGTTATTACTGACTTGCCGCAAGGCAGGAGAATACAAAAAACTAAAACTCAAAAACCAATTTTTTAACTTTCCGTGAAGAAAATTCACCTGAAAAATAAAATATTTTATAAACATATAAAAAATAAATATATGAAAAAGATTAAAAATAAAATTGCCGTTTTGGTATGCGGATTAGTATTATTATTCGGAATAAATACTATAGCTATGGCTCAAAGATGTGTTACTATATCTTATGAATGTTGTGGTGGAGCTTTCGCTGGTGATTATGATTTGGATGGCAATTTACTGGCTGAACTACTTGTAGATATTTACGCAAATTGTAATTGCTAATTTTAACAATAAGGTATTAGAGGGATTAATATATCCCTCTAAATTACCTTTATATAAATTGCGACAATGAAAAAAATATTGATTTTAACAGCAAGTATAGTGTTGTTCTATATGCAATTAAATTCTCAGGAAACATTAGATACTGCTTATTTGGAATGTTCTTATACTTTTACACAAATGATAGATACCATAACGCAAAAAAAATCAGTAAGAGATGTTGATATGCGACTTCTTATTGGAGCTAAATACAGTAAATTTTACAGTCATAGATTATTTTCTGCCGATTCTATTTTAAAAACCATGACTACAGATGAACAAATGTTTATGCTTTCTAATGGTGGATTTACTGATTTTATAAACAAATATGGATCTAGTGAAGCATACAAAGTATATACAAATCATATAGAAAATAAAATAACACAGACAGATATGAGGGCTCCAAAGAATGTATTATACAAAGAATCTGTGCCAAAACAGAATTGGAAAATTTTATCGGAAATAAAAGATTTTGATGGTTACAAATGCCAGAAAGCAACATGTACATTCCGAGGCAGAGATTATGTGGCATGGTTTACCCGCGAAATTCCTGTAAAAGAAGGTCCATGGAAATTCAACGGATTACCCGGCTTGATAGTAAAGGTTCATGATACGCAGGAACATTATGATTTTGAATTGTCTTATATAAATAAAATAAGAAAAAAAATAATATTTGAAGAAAAGAATTATCCTGAGATAACACTTAAAGATTATATAAAAGTATGTAGATACAAAATACAGCATCCTCTTGAATATTTAATGAATTCAGGTAAAAATGTGCGTACAACTTTTAGTCCGGATCCTAAGCCATACGATGTAATGGAAAGAGATATTAAATGACAACAAAACTCAGCAGCGTGAATTTATTTTGCGCTGCTGATTTTTTTATAAATTTGCATAAAAAATATTTGAAAAAATATACAGTCATATTATTATTATTGCAGGCAATTTGCTGCGATGCAAATGCGCAAGCGGTTTTTAGCGGAGTTGTGAAAAACGCCCGCACAGGTGAACTGCTGAGCGGCGCAAACGTTACCCTGCACCAAACAGACAGCGACAACATAATAGCCTGGTCTATTTGCAACAACAAAGGCGAATATTTGATAAAAATAAACGGACAAAGCGACTCGCTCGACCTGCGCGCGGCTTATCTGGGTTATGCCGAACAGATAATACGCATTGCTCCGCAGTCGCAAACCAACAATTTTTCGCTTGCCGAAAAGGAATTTGTGCTGAAAGAATCAAAAATCACCGCGCCCAAAATACGCGCCTACGGCGATACCGTTTCGTACAGCGCAGGGCAGTTTACTCGCGAGCAGGATAGAGTTCTTACCGATATTCTCGACCGCATGCCCGGCGTTGAAGTAAACAAAGAAACGGGCGGAATAAAATATCAGGGCACGCCTGTAAACCGTTTTTATGTTGAAAATCAAAACCTGATGGACGGTCGTTATGGCGAAGTTTCAAAAAATTTGCCCGTGGATGCGGTAAAAACCGTTGAAATATTTGAAAATCATCAACCCGTGCGCGCCTTGCAGGATATAAGTTTCAGCGAGCAGGCGGCAATAAACATAAAACTTACCGACAAGGCAAAAGGCAAATGGACAGGCAACGGATTTACGGCAGGTTTGGGTCTGTCGCCGCTGCTGTGGCGAGCCGAATTTTCGGCTATGCGTTTCGCTCCCGACATACAGACTTACGTTACCTACAAAACAAATAACACAGGGCAGGATATTAAAATTTATAACAATTTTGCCTCGATACAGATTATTATGCTGAACGAAACCAATACGAGCGCTTTTTATTCGCCTTTCATATCATCGCCCAATATTGACAAAAAACGGAGTTTTTTCAACCGCAGTCATGTTTTCAGCATCAACAATCTTTGGAAAACCGGAAAAGAGTCGAACCTGCGCTTTAATATCGACTATCGAAACGAAGAAACGGAGCAGGAAAGCGCTCAAACCACAAAATATTTTCTGGGCAACGACAGCGTTTACACGTACTCCGAAAAGTACGAAGTTAACAATTATCAAAATAAAATCAGCGGAAATTTGACATATACCAAAAATGACGCCCGCATGTTTTTTGAAAACAAACTGAGCGCCGAAGCCGACTGGCAAAAAATAAATTCAACAGTAACAAGCAACAGCAACATAAACCAGCGCCTGCGCCTGCCGGGTTTTGAGATAAGCGATGAATTTAAAATAATAGCCCGTACCGCCAAAAAACGAACTTATCATTTCACATCAAACAACAAATTCAATTCGCAGCCGCAGGAACTGCTCAGCAGCATTTCGCCGCAGGCAAACAATCTTGCCGATTTTTCGCAAATTGCAGACATAAAAACCTTTACAAGTGCAAATATTCTGGCTTTTGGGCACAGCATAAAAAAAGTAAATGTAAATTACATGGCGGGTTACGATTTCCGAATTGACGGCTATGACGCCGGTAACGAAATATTCAGACGCAACGAACATAAAATTGATTTTACTCCATCGCTGTCGTATCAGGGCGGACGCTTGCGCACAAGTCTTCAGCTGCCTTTGTATTACGCAAATATTTCGGGTTCGGATAATATTGACGGTTTTTCGGGATTAGTTTTCGAACCATCGTTGCGATTTACATATTCGCCGGGTTATTTTTGGGAATTTTACGCAAGCGGCAATTTATCATCTGATTTGGGTTCGATTTATGATGCGGTTTCGGGAGTGATGAAAAATTACAGAACTCAATATGTATTCGATGGCGCTTTTCCACGTACCGACAAGGCAGTGGCCGCATTCGGGATTAATTATAAAAATCCCATAAAAGCGCTGTTTGCTTATACATCAATATCATACGGCAATATTACAAGCGCCAATACAGGCGAGCAGATAATAAACGGAGCGCAAATAATCAACAGAATTATCGAAGGAAAAAACAAGACCGAAAGCGTAAGCGCCAACGGATATATATCAAAAATTTTCGACTGGCAGCGTTGCAGCGCCAAATTGAACTGGAACATATCTGAAAGCAGGTCGCAGCAAATACAAAATTCGATGCTTATGCCGTTTTCAAACTTTTCGTTTTTGCTTAATCCGGGTTTTGAAATCGAAACCTTTGCCGGACAAATGCTCAATTATTCGATTTCGATTTCGGCTTTACGTTCAACTGTTCAAAATATCAAACAGCCTTTTATGCACAGTTTGAAACAGAATTTTACATATTACATACCTGTTGCAAAAAATATCAACATTATGATTAGCGGCGAACATTTGCGCAATCAGGTGAGTGTAAACCAATATGTAAACATGTTTTTGATGGATGCAACAGCGCGGTACAAAATTTCACCCAAATTTGAACTTGCGTTAAGCTGGAACAATATTTTCGACACGCGCGAATATTCATACTCATCGTATAACGACCTGTATTACATGTCGTACAGTTACAAACTGCGTCCAATGAATATTCTGTTTACAGCCAATGTACAATTGCGATAAAATTAATGAAAAATTATAATATGAAATATAATTGAACTTTGAAAAATAAAAATAGCGAAAACTGATTGTGTTTTTGAAAATTTTGTACCTTTGACATCAATAACACTATTCAATTATTAAATTCAAAACGCAAAAATTAATTGTATTTGGATATTACAATTTTAACAACTCATTAAAAAACATGAATATAAAAGGAAAGTTATTGATATTTTTTTTATTGATTTCGTTTTTTCTGACTGCTGAAAATATTTGTCTGGCACAGGTTTTTGAGGGCGTTGTAAAAGATGAATCCGGCAATAACATTGAGTTTGTTTCGATTTTTATTCCCGAAATTTCGCAGGGATTTTCGACAAATGAAGAGGGTAAATTTTCGTTGAAAATAGCACAGGGAAAATACACATGCGAGTTCAGACACCTAACATATCAAACCGAAACTTTTACGGTAAATATTCCTCAACGGCAACCGCTGACTGTGATAATGAAACCCAAAATATATGAAATAGCCGAAGCCGTTGTCAGGCAAAATGCCGAAGACCGCGCTTATGCAATGATGCGGCAGGTAATTGCACGTGCGCCATATCATAAAAATCAGGTGTCCGAATATAAATCCGAAACTTATATTCGAGCTTCGTTCAAAATTGACAAAATTTCTAACATTATAAAAAAACTTAATCGCAAAACGCTAAAAGAAAACGGCATAGAAGAAGGAAGCGCTTACATACAGGAAACAGTAAATGAAGTAACCTACAAAAACGGGCAGATAAATCAGCGCATAAAAGCAGTAAAAGATAATTTTCCCGAATTTGCCAAAATCGACATAAGCGCAGCATGGATGTTCAATATTTACGATATGGAAAATGAAATGTTTATTACTCCACTGTCGCCAAAAGCATTTACTTATTATAATTTTACATATAAAGGTTTTTTTGTAGAGAATGATAAAACCGTAAATAAAATTCACATCAGCCCGCGCCGTAACGATAACAGGCTGATTTCGGGATATATTTATGTTTTTGAAAACACATGGGATGTACACAGTTACGAACTTTCGGGCAAACAGCAGATGATAACATACGGTTTGAAACAAATCTTCGGCGAAGTGTTGCCGAAGATTATGATGCCCGTAAAAAATCAAATAACGGCAAATTTTTCGATAATGGGCAATGAAGGCGAAATCAACAGTGTTTCGTCAATCAAATACAGTGACATAAAAGCCGGTTCTCAAAATCTCGAAAACAGGCTGGCGCAAACGGCATCATCAAAAAAACAGGAAGAACGCAAACAAAAAATAAAATCGCTGATTGAGAAATCCGACTTTACAAACGATGACGCCGCAAAAGTCAAAAATGAACTGGGAAAATTTGAAAACGAAAAAAACAGAGAAAATATCGGCAGGAAAACAGGAAAATACGAAATCATCGAAAGTTTTAATGTCGAAAAAGACAGCGTCAATAAAAATCTGAACAGCGAATATTGGGATTCGATAAGAACAATTCCAATGCTTGATTACGAAATTTTAAGCTACCGGCGCAGCGATTCGCTAACTTTGGCGAAACCTCAAAAAGAAGAGAAAAAACAATCTCCTTTAAAAAAAATAATTTCGGGAGGGACTTACAAATCAAGCGATTCCGAATTTGTTAAATACAGCGGAATAATAAATATCAATGCAAATTTCAATGCTGTAGATATTTTTAATTACGGACAGGAAATCGAATATTATAAACAGTTCAAAAATCAAACCTCGTTGCGATTGATTGGAGAAGCCGCTTACAGTTTCGGACGAAAACAGATTCTGTGGAATACAAAATTGCGATATTATTATTATCCCGAAGCGCGCGCTGTGGCTTACATAAATTACGGCAACCAGACAGTCGATTTTAACGAAACAGGCGGAATGAATATAACTGCAAACAGTTTGTCATCGTTATTTTTCAAAAAAAATTATATTAATTTTTACGGCAAACATTTTTTGCAAATCGGCAACAACGTTGATATTGCAGATGGCTGGCGTTTATCGTTTGATGCTTCTTACCAAAAACGTAAACAGCTGCATAACAATACAAATTTTTCAATTTTCAGAAAGTCAAAAAAATATCGCAGCAACAAGCCTGTAAATTCATATATGGAAAATGATTCTGCGCTTGTACAGTCAAGTCGTGCATTTACGCTCAACATGCAATTAAAATATACGCCGCGTCAGTATTATGTGAAACGGGGAAGAATTAAACGAGTTGTGCGTTCCGACTTTCCTGAATTTTCGCTCAATTATAAAACCGGAATAACAGGCATTTTCAACAGCGTTTCAAATTTTGATTTGCTCACGTTTGAAGTCGCTCATAATGTAGAACTTGATATTCTCAACAATATTTCATACACTGCGAAAATCGGAAAATTTCTCACAACACGGCGAATGCATTTTTCGGAATTTGCGCATTTCAATTTAGCTGAAGATGATGTAATGTTCAGTCCTTTTGACGATTTGAAAACAATAGTGCAAACGTATAACAGCAGCACAAACGAATGGTTTTTTAACGTAAATTTTACTTATACAACATCGCGCCTGTTGCTGAAACGATTTGTTTTTGAACGCAGTTTTATGGACGAAAACATATATTTCAGTTATTTGCGAACGCCTCAGTTAAAACATTTTTCAGAAATAGGTTACGGATTATCAAATATTTTCAGAATTGCAGGCTTGGGCGGTTTCATTGGTTTTGAAAATATGAGATATAAATTCATACGGTTAAAAATATCCATAAATTTCGGAAATTAAAAATCTATGTTTCAACAAAATACAAATTGCTTACTAACAACAGGTTACATGCTGGAAATTAATAAGTAAAAATGCAGGGTTTATGTAATATTGGTTAAAATCCTGCAAAATCTTTGATAAATTCAAATAGTTTGGCGCTGTGTATAATATAACTTCCATGATTTTCGCCTTCAATAATTTTAAGTTTACTGTTTTGAATTTGCTCTGCAATATGTAAAGTATGTTTTTCTTTTATCATATCTTGTTGTCCGGCAAGAACAAGAGTCGGCGTTTTAATTTTACGCAGTTCGCAATCGTTGATATTCGGCTGGGATATTATCATCTTTATTTTTTTGTTGCGAGTGAAAAAATATATTATTCTAATCAAAAACATCCACTTGGATTTCAACCCGTCAGGCGTCAGGTTTGCTCCGCTTACAATCAGTTTGTCCAATAAATCCGGATGTTGCGAAGCCATGATTATTCCTGCAATTCCGCCATCGCTGAAACCGTAAAAAACAGGTTTTACAAGTCCAAGCTGCTTTATAAATTCAACAAAATCATTAGCAATATCCTGATAGTTATATTCGTTTGTTTTGCCGCTTTTTCCGTGTCCGCGCGTATCAACTGCATATACGCAAAATTTTTCGCTCAACAAATTGATTATCTTGTCAAATATTTCATGGTTCTCACCATTGCCGTGAGTTAAAATAAAAGGTTGTCCGCTGCCTGTTTTTTCATAAAACAAATCAACATCATTAACATGTATTGTCATAAGAAACTGTTTAATTTCAATTATTAATAAATAAGTGTAAATCAGCAGACATGCGTTGAACAGATAAATTATTCCGCAGGGCTGACTGATAAACCATACAAAATTATACAAAATATTTTAGAACATCAAAATATTTTAATCGGTTTTTAAAACTGAAAATAAATAAACGGCAGCACATCGCTGCTTTTTATTTGCACTATCAGGTATATCAACACAATCGTTACGGCAACCTTGAAAATTAACGGTGTGTTTATAAATTTGGTTTTGAAGTAATTTTCTGTTTTTGCCGGCATAAAATGTAAAATATATCCTGTTAAAATGAATATGAAAACAAGTTTATATCCCGACAGCATTTGCCAAATAATTTGAGGTTGAAAATTTCCGAAAATTTGCGACAATACTGTTCTGCAGTCTTCGAGCGATGTGTTGCGGAAAAATATCCATGCAAACATTACAAAATGAAATGTCAGAAATATGCCTAACCAGCGGCGCAAACTGTTTGCAGGCTGCATGCCGGTTTTGTTGCGATGTATAAAAAATCCGAAAAATTTATGCACGGCAAGAGCTGTTCCGTGTAACGCACCCCAAATAATAAAATTCCAGTTTGCGCCATGCCATAATCCGCCGAGCAGCATTGTTATAAACAGATTAATATATGTTCTGATTTTACCTTTGCGATTTCCTCCCAGCGAAATATAAAGATAATCGCGCAGCCACGACGATAACGAAATATGCCATCTCCGCCAAAATTCCTGAACATTTGCCGATTTGTAAGGCGAATCAAAATTAATGTTGAATTTAAACCCAAGCAACAGCGCTATGCCTATCGCCATATCGCTGTATCCCGAAAAGTCGCAGTATATTTGGAGTCCGTAACCATATACTCCAAAAAGATTTTCGATGCCTGAATAAAGCGATGGATTTTCAAAAATTCTGTCAACAAAATTTATTCCTATGTAATCGGATATTATTGCTTTTTTGAATAATCCGCAAATAATAAAATAAATGCCTGTTCCAATCATTTCGCCGGTAATTTTCAGCGGCTGGCGAATTTGCGGAATAAAATCGCGTGCGCGAACAATAGGTCCGGCAACCAGTTGCGGAAAAAACGATACGTAAAAGGCATAGTCAAGCAAATTGTGCAAAGGTTCAATATTTCGGCGATAAACATCTATGGTATAACTTAACGACTGAAATGTAAAAAATGATATTCCGACAGGCAAAAAAATATCGGATGGTTGAAAATTTCCGTTTATAATTGATGAAAAAGCGGCTCCGAAAAAGTTGAAATACTTGAAATAAGCAAGCAATCCAAGTCCGATGCATACGCTGATGGAAAGCAATATTCGGCGCATATATTTTTTTGTGGCAATAGCCAGACATCGAGCCAGTAAAAAATCGCTGACCGTAATTATTCCGAGCAGGAAAAAATAAAATCCACTGCTTTTATAATAAAAATAATAAGAAAAAAGCGTAACAAAAATTAATCGTGGGGTTGTGCGTTTTTTCAGCGCTGTGTAAGCAATAATAAAGGCAAAAAATAAAAATATAAAAAAACCGCTGTTAAAAATCATTGGTTCGTTTGGATTATAAACAAACAGTGATTTGATTTTGTCTAAATCAAAACCGAGATTATTAAACCATTTATTCATAGTTTTTTAATACATATTCGTTATAGCCTGTTATTAACGCTTCGTAAAGCAAATTGCCTTGAAGAACGTATCCATCAGCAGTAAAATGCAATTTATCGTTTTGATAATATTTTCCGTTCATCCAATTTTTGCATGCATGCTGTTCTCCTCCAATGATATTGAATAAATCCCAACATGCAACTTTATGGTCGGCGGCAAACTGTATGATTGTTGATGCTACATTTTTTGTGTTTTTATTTTCTGTTACCGATATTATTTTACGATTTTTGCGTCTGCGTGCACGGCTGTATGTGGTTTTGAACGCTCCGGGCGGCGTTGTATATAAAATTGCTGCATGAGGACAGACATTTTTCAAAAACGAAAAAAGATTTTTCATCATACTGTAATGATAAATTGAGTCGTATCGACCAAGACCTTCGTTTGTACCGAGCGAAATTATTATCAAGTCAGGATTTAATTTATTTATTTCTTCGCTGTATTTATCGTTCAAAAAATTTTTACTTGTTGCGCCGTTAATTCCTATGCAATGGCATATAATTCCAGGCAAGCCGTTTTCTTCAATTATTCCGGAACTTTTATATCCATCAATAAATCCTGTTGCTGCATTACCGAATATTTCGGTCAATCGAAAATTGAATGCGGGAGTAAATTCGTGACTGCGGACATGGGAATCTCCGATATGAACTATTCGTACAACAGGTTTTTCGATGTTTTTTATATCGCGAATCATCATCAATTTTTCAAAAAATGCGGACAGGTTTTGCGCCGAATCATGTATAATATTCGGTTGTATTTCTGCAAAAGATGCAGGTAAAACTGTTTCGGCTACAACATGCAATGATTTTATTTCGTCATCGCTCCCTGAATCTGGATTTGAAAATAAAAATCCCCCACATACAGGTAAAAGAATATTAATCATAATGACAAATTTAATTTTGGATGTAAATAACAGTTTCATTTCCTATTGTTTTAATTCTTTATATTTTTTCTTTTCAAGATATTTTTCTTTTCCGTATTCAATAGATTCAAACAGGTGATTTGCTATTTGTTCGCCGCCGAGCATTTTTATATGCGTATAATCCAAATTGGCTTTTGGAGGTTTTGATTTCACATAACCTGTTATTCCGCCATCAAGAGCCATAACATCTATTAAGTTCCAAAAAGCGATACCGCATTCGGCTGCAATTTCCCGTTGAGTTGCCGTCAGGTTTTTCACGCCCGGCATTGTTGTCATTTCTCCGTTGATTTTTGCTGCGCGGTCGCCAACGCTTATCAGCAAAAAATCGCTGTCAGGAAAACTGTTGCGAAGATGATTTATTACGCCTGTCATTGCTTTTTTATAATAATCATATCTGGTTTGCGTTTTGGTGGCAACGTTCAATCCATATTGCAGTACTATCAAATCGTAACTTCTTAATTTGTCAAAATCCTTTAATGTCTTTTCGGGAATAGATTTAAGATTTTCGCCCGAAACGCCGCGAAGCGAATAATTATCTACAACAATTCCTGTTTTTTCATCATCCAGAGTTATGCCGAAAAAACGTGTATTTATGCCCGGATTGTCAACAGTAATTTTTATATGTGCAATTGGTCCTTCAACCGAAATTTTCTGAATATCCTTACTGCCTTCGGCTGTGTGCCGTTTGGTGGTTTTACGGTTGACTACGGTTGTAAATTTAAGATTGCCATCGGTAATAAAATAAAACGCCGCCGCAGAACAGGTGTCAATTTTTTTTTCTGAAACCGTACGGCATGAAAATGTTGCCGTAGCATTCGTATCCGGAACAAAATAATGACCTGAAATTCCCTGTTTGCCGCGACTGAAAATACTGTCGGTAATACAATGTTCATCCCATCCGGCAGCTGAAGTTAATACGGTTGTTCTAAAACCCGCCGTGATACAGTTCACAGGAACAAAACCAACTCCGTTTCCGCCGTATTTTTTCTTGAACAAATCGCGCAACGAACATGTCAGCAAGTCGCCTTCGATAAACGAATCGCCAAAGTATGCAATACGTACCGGACGGTTGTTTGCGTTTAAAGCATTATAAAAACGGTCTAAGGCATCATGTTTGGCAGAATAGTCGCTGATGCAGATTACGCCTGTTTTGCAGGTATCGACAAATTCGGGAATTATTTGAGTAAAGGTATCAATTATAAGTGTATCATTATTTTTTTCACCAATGCGAATATCGGCAAGAACATCTGCTTTTTTCATTTGAAAATCACCCATATTAAATGCGGGTATAAACGAAAGCAGCAATGTTCCTGCAATAACGGCAGATACAAATATCAGTACCTGATTTATTTTGTTATCAGTCATTTCAAAAAATAAAAAACGCACAAAATTACATGAAATTTCAGAATTTCCAAATGCGTACGAATGAAAAAAGTTTTATACATAGAAAAGATTGATAATATTTTCGATTCTCTTGTCGGCACATTGTAGAAATAGCAGGCTGATAAAAACGATGGGAAAACAGGCGTATTCATCATGCAATAAATTTCAAAAGAATAAAGAATCTGTCTTAAATGTCTGTTTTTCATTATTGTTAACAAAATGAAGCACGAAACACAACGATTTAATCAAAAAAAATTTTATGCGTAATCTCGAAATTTTCATATACATTTGTTAATATTAACTTTTAAAATTATAGAAAAATGAAAAAAAAATTGCTTTTTGCATTCGCCCTGCTGGCTTTGAACCTGACTTTTGTATCTTGCAGCGATGATAATGATGATACTCCCGATTCTCTTGTCGGTACATCATGGAAATGGTCAGTAGATGAAAACGATGGCAGCGGAGACGATTATTTTATTTTCTCTTTTATTAATGAAACTGATATGACTGAATATATCGGAGATGATGATAAAACTTATCAGGGCAGTTATACATATTCAAAATCTGCAGTTACGGTTACTGTATATGAAAATGAAAGAGACATTACGCTGACAGGAAGAGTAAGCGGAAATAAAATGACTTTTGCATATTATGGCGTATCCAGTGTATTCATCAGGCAATAACCGATTACAAAAAATAAAAAAAACGCAGAATTGACTGCGCTTTTTTTATTCTCATCATTTAATCTGTTCAGTCTAATTTATGTATAGCCAGTCCCGAACGAAGTTTAGGTTCAAACCAAGTGGTTTTTGGCGGCATGATGTTTCCGGTATCGGCAATATTAATCAACTGTTTCATCGACACGGGATACAAAGCAAATGCGGCTGCCATTTCGCCGCTGTCCACGCGTTTTTTAAGTTCGCCCAGCCCGCGAATACCTCCCACAAAATCAATGCGGTTTGATGTTCGCAGATTTCCAAGATTAAGGATTTCATCGAATACAAGATTTGAAAGAATGGTTACATCAAGCGCTCCAACCGGGTCGGCATCGCTGTACGTACCTTCTTTCGCCGTAAGCGAATACCATTCCTTGCCGATATACATCGAAAAGTTGTGCAGTTTGTCGGGCTTGTATATTTCTTTTCCTTTAAGTTCTATTGCAAACGATTTTTCGAGTTTTGCGATAAATTCATCCTTGCTTAATCCGTTCAGGTCTTTTATCAATCTGTTATAGTCAATAATCATCAAATTGCTTGCCGGAAAAATCACTGCCATAAAATAGTTGTATTCTTCCTTGCCTGTGTGATATTTGTTTTTATTGCGTTTTTCTTCGCCTACACGCGCCGCTGCCGCAGTACGATGATGACCATCGGCAACATAAAGTGCCGGAACAGAGGCAAAAATTTCAGTAATTCTTTCAATAATTTCATCGTCATCAATCACCCAAAAATCATGTCCGAAACCATCTTCGTCGGCAACAAAACTGTAAACAGGAACCTGATTTGCTACTGTTTTATCAACTATTTCGTTTATTTCATCAACATCGGGATATGCAAAAAAAACAGGTTCGATATTTGCATTTTGTATTTTTACGTGAATCATTCTGTCGTCTTCCTTATCTTTGCGGGTAAGTTCGTGTTTTTTGATTTTCCCGTTCAAATAGTCATCTACGTTTGCACATGCAACTAATCCGTATTGCACTCTGCCGTTCATGGTTTGCGAATAGATATAATATTTTTCCCTGTCATCCTGTACAAGCCATCCGAGTTCCTGCCATTTTTTGAAATTTTCAACAGCCTTATTGTATGCCTGTTGCGAATGTTCATCAATCACAGGTTCAAAATCTATTTCGGGTTTTGTGATATGCAGCAGCGATTTTTCGCCGGCTTCGGCTTTTGCTTCTGCCGAATTCATTACATCATAGGGGCGTGCCGATACCTGTTTTGCTAATTGTTTTGGCGGACGCAATGCTCTGAAAGGTTTAATTTTAACCATGTTTTTTGTTTTTATCTGTTAAATTTCAATATGAATATCTGTATTTTTAATTAAACAAATCTATTTGTTGAGTTGAAAAGTTGTATCTCCGTTTTTGAAAAAGTTTACAATTTGGTTTGCTGCGGCTAATCCGGCATTGATATTTGCTTCGGCTGTTTCGGCGCCTATTTTTTTAGGCGTTGCAAAAATGCGGGCATCAAATTTCTGCTGTAATTCTGCAATATTTGAAGGCGCTACATCTGTTACATATTTCATATCTGTACGTTTTTCAAGAAGTTTCATCAAATCGTCTTCATCAATCACTTCCCTGCGAGCAGTGTTTATCAGACAACCGCCTTTGGGCATAAGGTCAAGCAGTTTAAAGTTGATTGATTTTTTTGTTTTATCGTTTGCCGGAATATGCAGCGAAACATAATCGCAGTTTGAATATAAATCTTCAACATTATCAACTGCCGTAATACCATCGGCTTGCATCGTTTCTTTTTTTATAAACGGATCGAAAGCCCAAACTTGCATATCAAAGCCTTTTGCAATGCGGGCAACCAAACGTCCTACATTTCCGTAAGCGTGGATTCCGAGTTTTTTTCCTTTCAGTTCTGCTCCTGTGCCTGCATTAAATTTGTTGCGGTTCATAAAAACCATCAATCCTAAAACAAGCTCGGCAACGGCGTTTGAATTTTGTCCCGGAGTATTCATTGCTACAATGTTTTTTTCAGTGCAGGCATCCAAATCAAGATTGTCAAAACCTGCGCCTGCGCGTACAACTATTTTCAATTTTCCGGCTGCTTCGATAACCTGTTTCGTAACTTTATCGGAACGCACAATCAGTGCATCTGCATCGGCAACTGCCGATAATAATTGAGACGCTTCGGTGTATTTTTCGAGTAAATAAAGTTGGTGTCCCGAACTTTCAATAATTTTGCGAATGCCGTCGATGGCAGTTTTTGCAAAAGGTTTTTCTGTTGCTGTTAATATTTTCATGTTTATTGTATTTGATATAGTTATCTAAATTTAATATTGATTTTTTTTGCATATATCAATAAAATCTTTTATAATTCCTCTGTTCTCAAAACACAGGATAAGCATATGCCTGTTTTTATAATTTTACTGTATTTTTTCAAATTCCTGCATACATTTCACCAGTTCCTGTACGCTTTCAACAGGCAGCGCATTGTAACATGATGCACGGAATCCGCCAACCGAGCGATGTCCTTTTATTCCAACCATTCCGCGCGATTTTGCAAATTCCATAAATGCCGCTTCCTTTTCTTTGTGTTCTTCTTTCATTACAAAACAAATATTCATATACGAACGGGCATCGTTTTCGGCAGTTCCGATAAACAGCGGGTTGCGTTCTATTTCGGCATAAAGAATTTCAGAGCGTTTTTTTGCAAGTTCTTCCATTTTTGCTACGCCGCCCGATTCTTTTATCCATTTCAACATTTCTTTCATTACAAAAATAGAAATTACAGGCGGAGTATTGTACATCGATTCATTTTTGATGTGAATTCTGTAATCAATCATTGATGGAAGAGGGCGTGAAACCTTTCCCAACACATCTTCGCGAACAATAACAAAGGTTATGCCGGCTGGGCCTGCATTTTTTTGCGCGCCTCCGTATATCAAAGCGTATTTTGAAACATCAACCTTGCGTGTCAGAATATCCGATGACATATCGGCAACAAGGTTTACAGGACAGTCGAAATCTTCGCGAATTTCCGTGCCGTATATTGTGTTGTTTGTAGTGATGTGAAAATAATCGGCATCAGCCGGAACTGTCCATCCTTTGGGAATGTAATTGTAATTTTTGTCTTTTGAAGATGCAACTACAACAGTTTCGCCAAACAGCGCTGCTTCTTTTGCCGCTTTACTTGCCCAGACTCCCGTGTCAAGATAGGCGGCTTTTTTCTCAAGCAGGTTAAAGGGGATATTTAAAAACTGCGTGCTTGCGCCTCCCGCCAAAAAAAGAACATGATAGCCATCGGGTATGTTTAGCAGTTCTTTCCACAGTAAACGACATTCGTTCATCACGGCTTCCCAGTCTTTTGAACGGTGCGAAATTTCCAGCACCGATAACCCGTTGAAATTAATAATTGCTTTTGCCGTAGCATCAAGCGTCTGTTGCGGCAGGATACATGGGCCTGCGCCAAAATTATGTTGTTTCATATTTTCAAAAATTTTATTTTTTAACAATTAAAATATTTGTCAAAAGTACAAAATTTAAGTCGAACAGCAAAAAAAATACATAAATAATAATTATTTTTTGAGTTTTTGTTGCTTGTGTTAAGTTTTGAATTTGACATACGGTTTTTTACTAATAAGATTAACCCCAAAGCAGGAAGCAAACCAAAGTAATTATAATGACAAAGCAATCCGGAATGATTTATTATTTTCATTATCAACTGTCAATTATTATTTAAATATCGGCAGAGTATTTCAATAAATCAAACTATTTGAACATTTTGCAAAGGTTTCAGAATTTAATAAACAGGCTGTCTTAAAATGGTATTTTACACGTCATTGCGAGGGCGAAGCCCAAAGTAAAACGTCATTGCGAGGAGCGCAACGACGGAGCAATCCATTGACAATCAGCATTTGGATTGTTTCCCGCTTCGTTGCGCTCGCAGTTTGCAATGACGAAACCGGAGTTTTAAGACAATCTCATCATCTTATTGATTTTTTATCGGTTTTGCAGTAAGAATAATTCCTTCTATTCGTTTCAACAAATCTCGTTTTGTACGGCTTGGAGCATATACAAATCCGTCGAATGTTATAATCATGTTTTTTTCTTTGTCGATTGTTGTATAACTTACAAAAGGTCCGCCCATGTAATCGTTTTTAATTTCCCATAATCCGCGAATTCGTGCAAAAAAATCATCGTTTATTTTTATTGTTCCGTACGATGGTTCAATGTAGTTTGTTGTAGTCATGTATGCGCTACCCTGCGGTTCTTTGTCAAGCAATACGTATTGCTGCAAAATTTCGTTTCGTTTTGCAATCAGAGCATCAAGCGAAAGCTGTGATTTGTCTGTGTAAGGGTATGTATAAATAAACACGCCTTCCGTACCTTTGGTAGTATTAAGCCCAAGCCATATAAATTCATTTTTATCGCCTAACAAATCGTAATCCTGCGGAAGATATATCGAATATCCGTATTTATTTTCTACCTGTTTGCGGAGTTCTGAATTTTCAAGAGTTTTTATTCCGCTGCTTATTCGTTCAAGTTCAGCCTGTTCAAAAATATCAAGTATTTTGTTTGCTCTTTTTTCCATAGCCTCAACTATTTGATTTTCATCGGATCCTGTTATATATAAAATGGTTTGAGGAGATGAATACAGGTTGGTTTCAGTTGAAATTTCACATTCTGTTTTATTTTTTTCTATCTGTATCACAACAATATTGCGATGCGCTTTGAGTATGTTTGAAAATTCTCGTCGGGTAATGTTTATTATTGAGAATTTGGCTTCGGGTTGAGGCAAAATAGTATCGGGTTCGGTAAATATTTTGCGAATAGTTACGCCTATGTTTCCATTCCACACGCCGGTATTTGCAACAACAACTATTTCGCTGTTTCTGCCTGTAGCCGATGGCAAAATCTTATTTTCATCCTTACATGAAAACAAAAATATCACCGATAAAAAAATTGCAGCCCGTATAATTGATAATTTTTTCATGTTACCTGTTTTTTATTTAATAGATGCATTTTACCGTATAATTCCATAAAAAATTTTATTTTATTACAAAATTAATGATATCATTGCTTAAGGCAAACGCCATCAGGCATAACAATATTAAGAGACCAGCCATTTGCGCTTTTTCAAGAAACTTGTCGCTTGGTTTGCGGCGGAATATTATTTCGTAAATGGCAAAAACGGCATGTCCTCCATCGAGCGCCGGAACAGGCAAAATATTAATCACGGCGAGCATTATCGACAGTAAGGCTGTAAGTTTCCAAAATTGTTCCCAGTTCCACATCGAAGGAAAAATATTTCCTATGGCAATAACGCTTCCTACCGATTTGTATGCTTCTGTTTTTGGCGAAAACATTAATCCCAGTTCTTTTATATAATTTTTTATTCCGTCAAAACCTTTGTTTATTCCGGCAGGCAGAGCTTCGAAAAATCCATAGGAAACATGCGTTAATTTCAGAGTTGAATCGGAAATGCCGACTCCGATTATTCCTGATTCGGGAATTTCGACAGGAAGAACGAGAGTATCGCTGTTGCGCACAAGTTTTATTGCTACTGTTTGCTGTTTATTTTCTGACATAAAAGGAGATATTTCATCAAAGTATTGCATGTTTTGCGAATTTATTGCAATAATTCTGTCGTTTTTTTGTATCCCCGCTTTCTGTGCTGCCGATTCTTCCTTAACTCCCGATACAATGAATTTCATTCGAGGATTTATAAATTCTTTATCTTTTAATATTTTACTGATGCATGTATCTGCAATATGAACGATGGTTTTTTCACCATTGCGTTCTATTTCAACGTTTTTAATTCTGTCGCGAATAATGTTTATTTGGATTTCGTTAAATTTTTCAACAGGATTGCCATCAAGACTGACAATTTTATCGCCGTTTCTGAAGCCTGTTTCTTTTGCAAACGCACTGCAGCTTATGCCGTTTTTTACATCTTTGTTTGCAATATAATTTTCGCCCCATGCGAATAATATTCCCCAATAAATTAAAATTGCAAGAATAATATTAAACATTACGCCTCCAATCATTACAAGCAAACGCTGCCATGCGGGCTTTGAACGAAATTCCCACGGTTTCGGCAGCTGTTTCATTTGTTCTCTGTCCATCGATTCGTCAATCATTCCGCTTATTTTGCAATATCCGCCAAGCGGCAGCCAGCCTATTCCCCATTCGGTTGTTTTGGGATATTTGTACCAGTTGTCATCGGACAGTTCTTCGAGAGGAATAAGTTCTATTTCGGGACGACCTTTTTTGTCGAGTATTTTATCTCCGTTTGCATCAAGTTTTTTGCGTGTTGATTTATCATTGCGGGCAAACCATTTTGCCTGCCATTTACTGTTTATTTTTTTGAATCTCACTATTGATATGTAAGCGTTCACAAACAGGTAAAATTTATCGACCCGCATTTTAAAAAGACGCGCAAAGAAAAAATGACCCAGTTCGTGTACTGTTACCAGAATAGAAAGGCTTAATGTGAACTGTAAAATTTTTGTTAATATTTCCATGTTTTGAGTTTATTTGTTTTTATAGTTTAATAATTTTTTTGCTGTTTTTCGCGCTTCAATATCGGTTGTCATATAATCGTTAATATCGGGATTTTTTATAAAAGTTGTTGTGTTCATTGTTTTTTCAATAATTTCGGGAATTTGCAAAAATTTGATTTTGTCGGTTAAGAATGCATCTACGGCAATTTCGTTTGCGGCATTCATTATGCAAGCCATATTTCCGCCTTTGTCAAGGGCTTCGTAGGCTAATGTTATGCATGGAAATTTTTTGGTATCCGAACTTTGAAATTCCAGCCTCATAAATTTTGAAAAATCAATACGTTTGACGTCAAGCGGCAAGCGTAGCGGAAAGTTGAGAGCGTATGCAATGGCAATTCGCATATCCGGTTCGCTGAGTTGCGCTTTTACAGAGCCGTCGGCAAACTGTACCATCGAATGAACTATTGACTGCGGATGAACAACTATTTGAATTTGTTCGGGTTTTACATCAAAAAGCCAGCGGGCTTCAATTACTTCAAAACCTTTATTCATCATGGTTGCCGAATCTATGGTAATTTTTTTTCCCATTGTCCATCTCGGATGTTTCAGAGCATCGGTTTTTGTTACGTTTTCGATAAATTTACTGTTGATATTGAAAAACGGTCCTCCTGAAGCCGTAAGCAAAATTTTTTCTATGGCGTTGGGTTCTCCCAGTATGCTTTGAAAAATTGCAGAATGTTCGGAATCAACGGGAATGATTTGCGCATGATAATGTTTTGCCAAATGCATAATTAAATTGCCGGCAACAACAAGCGTTTCCTTATTTGCCAGCGCTATTGTCTTTTTTGATTTTATTGCGCTGATAACAGGTTTTAAACCTGCATATCCTACTATTGCAGCAACAACAATATCAACATTTTCGCCGCAAATTGTCTGTTCTGCCGATTCTGTTTTTGTAAAAACTTTTATGGGATATTTGGCAAGTGCATCGCATACAAAGCCGTATTTTTGTTCGTTCACAATTATTACTGTATTTGGCTGAAATTCTATTGCCTGCCGGATCAACAGTTCGGCATTATTGTTGGCAACAAGAATTTCGGCAACAAACCTGTCGTGATGAGCGCGTATTATATCAAGCGTTTGTGTGCCGATAGAACCTGTTGAGCCAAGTATTGCCACGTGTGTTTTTTTCATTAAAATTGAATATAAATTGTTGGGGCAACAGGAATTCCGTTTTGCCATAATTCAAAATGCAAATAACTGTCTTTTGCAGAATTTGTCGTTCCCACCGTTGCTATGGCTTCGCCGGCATTAACCCGTTCTCCTGTAGATTTAAATGTTGTGCTTATTCCTTTATAAACCGATATCAGATTATTGGCGTGCTGTATTTGAATAACATAATTGTCATTGGGAGTCCATCCTGAAAAAATTATCATTCCATCGAATGTCGCAGTAACAACAGGACTTGTAGTTGCTTTAATATTTATCCCAAACTGCTGTTTGCTTGAATCAAACGAATTTATTACTTCTCCTTTTAACGGCGGATAAAGGTACATGTTTTCTGATATGACATTTTTGTCGTTTGTTGAAAGACGGGAAATGTCTTCCTGTTCAATTTCGGCTCTGAATGCAGAATCTTCGGGCATTAGAGGATATTCGGTAAACGTTGTATTGATTATTGAATCCAGATTAATATTTTCGTTTCCTATAGAATCTATTTCACCCGAAACAAACGATTGAATGGAATTAAAATATCCTTCCCACGAGGCAACTGCATTTTCGAGTGAATCAAGTTTTTCGGCATTGCTTATAATTCTTTGGCGTATTGTGTTGTTAGGATAACCCGGAATAAGGTTGCGAATCGGCGTATAGGCTATAAACAGAAAAAACAGAAAAAATACAATCAAAACAACAGGAATAATAATACTTAAAACAAGCCAACCCGAAAGACGCGCTTTCCACACCTGTTCGTAGTCGGTATCGTTGTAAACAGAAAAGTGATATTTTTTCCCTAATATTTTGTATATTTTTTTTCTTCTTTTTCCCATTTATCAGTGAAGATTGGAATATTGAGCGGCAAAGTTATAAAAAAATATGTATTCACGCATTAACGACTTAAAATTTTAAGAACAAACGCATAAAATCAAATTATCAAATTTTTATTAGACCTCTTGCGAAACTAAAATAATCGAAGTACCTTTGCAACAATTGAGATAAGATAATATCAAAAATTACAAACCGGAAGAATTTCATCCGCTGTCGAAGCAAGAGAATCTGGATAACCGGGCTGTCCACGCACGAGAGTTGCAAATGAACACGCCATCGTCTTTGTCAAACGATTCCGAATACTGTCTGAACGGTATCGCAACCGGCGTAAACGATTCGGTTTGAGGTTCAATCTTATTGGTGCTATTTGCAATCTCGAATTGCTTTGTTAGTTTCGCAAAAGGCCTATTATATATTCATCCATGCTTTCATCATTATATTCATCCATTGCGGCAATAAAAAAAGTCCGGATTGCTCTTAAATTTGCGCTTATTCCTGCCTGTCCTGTTTTTTGCCGCATTAAATAATCTTCAAATTTTTCTAAAATTTTTTTGCTTATTTCATTAATATTAATGCTGTTTGATTTATAAAACCTTTTAAGATGGTTTATTGCTGCGGAGTTCATATAATATGTTCCGTTTTTACCTTTTTTCTTCTCAATTTCTTTATTTCTGCTCTCGCAAAAGGCTATAAAATCAATAAATTTCCCGTTTTTTGTTTCGTTTTTGCGCAAAATATGGTTTTTTATATCATTAGCAGTACAGTATTTATATCCCAATTCTGCAATGTATTCTCTGCATTGCGCAATCAGCCTTTCCATGTTTAGAGAATAAAAGGAGTTGCGGAACAACTTCATTTCCTTTGTCAAGCCTTTGTCGGTTACGTATATTTGTGTAGGAATGTACACTCGTTTGCCTTTGTGTACAATTTCAATAGAAACTTTATAAGTTCCATCTTTCTTTTTATGTCGGTGTATGGATGAACAGTTGTTGCCATGTGTTATTTTTTTACTGCATATTTATTTACCGCTCAAAAGTACAAAAAAGTTGTTAAAGTAGCAAAAAAAATAAACACGAGGACATTTAACAATGCTCGTATTTATCACTAATTCACTGTATTTTACTTTGTCGGGGTACTCCGACTCGAACGGAGGACCCCCTGCTCCCAAAGCAGGTGCGCTAGCCAACTGCGCCACACCCCGAAGCGTTTTTTCAAAACGGACTGCAAAAGTAGATTAAAAATTCAAATTCTCCAAATATTTTTTGTTATCGGCAAATTTTATTGTTTATTTATTACTTTTGTTGTCAAATTTTTATCATATATGACAAATAATCGAACACGCACAAAATTTTATTTCGGGGCATTGTCGCTTGCGGTGATATTGCTTTTTGTACTTGATATTGTTTTAGGTTCGGTTTATATTTCAATACGTGAAATTTTTAATGTGTTTTTTTCAGCAGATAAAGTGGAGCCGCATATTTCCAATATAATTATTAATTTTCGATTACCGCGTGCGTGTGTAGCATTACTTGCAGGAGTGGCTTTATCGGTAAGCGGTTTGCAAATGCAAACGGTATTTAGAAATCCGCTTGCCGACCCTTACATTCTTGGCGTAAGTTCGGGAGCAAATTTGGGAGTTGCATTATTTTTGCTTGGTTCTTCAATATTTTCGATAATATTACCAACGCTTGTTTCAAATTTTTGCATAGCATCGGCGGCATTTGCAGGCTCTGCACTGACGTTGTTTTTGGTACTGATTGTTTCAATACGTATTCGTGATATAATGACGGTTTTAATATTTGGTATAATGTTTTCGGGAGCGGCAACTGCAATTGTCGGATTGTTGCAATACATGAGCAGCGAATCCGCCCTGAAGACCTTTGTTGTATGGACGCTCGGAAATCTCGGCAATGCTACTTTTGATGAAATCAAAATAATGTTTGTCATAACTTTAACCGGATTAACGATTGTGATTTTTTCGATAAAAAAACTCAACGTGTTACTGCTTGGGGATGTTTATGCACAAACGGTAGGTGTAAATTTGAGATTGACGCGAACAATAATTTTTATGAGTACAAGTTTGCTTACAGGTCAGGTTGTAGCCTTTTGCGGTCCTATCGGTTTTATAGGAATAGCCGTTCCGCATATTGCAAGGATGTTTTTTCGCAGAGCCGATCATCGCATACTGGTTCCGGCATGTATATTGCTTGGAGCAAATATAATGCTGTTTTGTGATATTGTTTCTCAAATTCCGGGATATAATATTGTTATTCCCATCAATATTGTTGTTGCTTTTGTTGGTATTCCTGTAATAATACGCATAATTTTCTCAAATAAAAAAATTATTAATGAATGAATAAACAGAGCATAAAAATAGAAAATCTTTCACTCGGATATGAAAATTCCGCAAATGCAAAACATGAACTTTTTCCACCGTTTTCGGTTACAGCAGGCAGTTCGCAGTTTATTGCTCTTGTCGGTCGCAATGGAGTTGGCAAATCAACGTTTTTGCGTACGCTTGCAGGTTTGCAAAATATTTTTTCAGGTAATATTTTCATAAACGGAAAGGCTGCCAGTAGGCTTTTGCGTAAGGATTATGCCAGTTTAATAAGTTTTGTATCAACGGAAATGGTTAGAGTTATGCATCTTAAAGTTTTTGATTTGATTGCAATGGGACGATATACATATACAAATTTATTCGGTAATTTAAGCGTAAATGATGAAAAAATCATTGTTGATTCGCTGGAAATGACAGGAATGAGTGATTTTATGTGGCGAAATGTTTCGGAATTGAGCGATGGTGAGCGACAACGCATAATGATAGCGCGCGCCCTTGTTCAGGATACTCCGATAATGATTTTCGATGAACCTACGGCATTTTTGGATATACCAAATAAGTACGAAATAATATTATTGCTTAAAAATTTAACTCGTCAAAAATCCAAAACAATAATATTTTCTACTCATGACCTCAACATTGCATTGCATCTTGCCGACAAAATTTGGCTTATGGCCAACCGAAAAATGTATGAAGGTACTCCTTCGCAACTCATAAAAACAAATGCTTTTGACGAAATGCTTGCCAATACGGTTTTGAAAATGGAAAACGGAGAAATAAAATTTAAATAACAATACAAAACTATGCTTATCTGAAACAGCAAGTTTAATTAACAAATGTAACTTTAAGTAATAAAAAATCTGAATAGAGCATGCCCCATTAAGAGATTAAGAAAAAAGTTTTTACTTTATAGTTACAGTGAAAAATAAAAAACATTTAATTCGGAAAACAGATAACTGTCGCTTCGCTCATAATCTTTGATTTTGTTTTGAATATTGTCCTGTTTATGCTTGGATTCTAAATCAAAATTTATAAGGATAATTTTAATTACATTTTAAACAAATTCTGAATTAAATATCAATTTTCAATTATTTTATTACCTTTGTAATCGAATTTGTGCATAATAAATATAAAATTATATGAAAAACTTCAAACTGTTTGATATTATTTTTGGATGGATTGCTTTTGCTATTGCAGCAATAACCTATCTGCTTACGATTGAACCAACAGCAAGTCTCTGGGATTGCGGTGAATTTATATCATCTGCATACAAGCTCGAAGTCGGGCATCCGCCGGGAGCGCCTCTGTTTGCAATGGTAGGACGCATTTTCTCTTTATTTGCTCCTTCGGTTGATAAAGTTGCAATGATGTTAAATTCCATGTCGGCACTGGCAAGCGCATTCACTATTTTGTTCCTGTTTTGGTCGATAACTCATTTAATGAGAAAATATTTCGGCAAAAAAAACAATGAACTCACCTTATCAGAGGCTATTGTTACGCTTGGTTGCGGCATGATTGGAGCGTTGGCTTATACATTTTCCGATTCGTTTTGGTTTTCGGCAGTTGAAGCCGAAGTTTATGCAACTTCATCTTTGTTTACAGCCGCTATCTTTTGGGCGGCGCTTAAATGGGAAGAAGTTGCCGATACAAAATATGCCAATCGCTGGCTCATTCTTATTGCATATCTTACAGGCTTGTCAATAGGCGTTCACCTGTTAAACCTGCTTGTTATTCCTGCAATAGCGATGATTTATTATTTCAAAAAATACACGCCTACAACGAAAGGAGTTATACTCAGCATAATAACCGGCGGCGTGATTTTAAGCGCAGTACTGTATGTGATAATTCCGTGGATTCCGCGAGTAGCATTCTGGTTTGACCTTTTGTTTGTAAACGAAATCGGATTGCCCATAAATTCAGGAACAATATTTTTTATAATCGTATTTGCAGCAGTATTATCGTATCTTATTTATTATACGCACAAAACAGGCAAAGTTCTTGCCAACACTATTGTTCTTTGTATTACGGTAATTTCTCTCGGATTCAGTTCGTATGCAATGATACTTATACGCGCTTCGGCAAATACGCCTATGGAACAAAACAATCCCGACAATATCCGCACGCTAATGAGCTATCTCAACAGAGAACAGTATGGAGACTGGCCTCTGTTTTCAGGTCCTTACTACAACGCTCCGGCAATAGATGTGGATGTAGATGTGGTTTATACAAAAAACAGGGATAAATATGAAAAATTACAGGAAATACCAAAATATATTTACGATAAACGTTTTACAACCATATTCCCCCGTATGCACGGCAAAACAGAAGCAGCGCACGCCGATGTTTACAGAGAATGGGGAGATATAAAAGGAAAACCTGTTGCTGTTGCCAACGGCAGAAATGGTAACAAAACCGAAATGGTTCCGACTTTCGGTGAAAATTTAAGATTTCTGTTTTCATATCAAATAGGATGGATGTACTGGAGATATTTCATGTGGAATTTTGCAGGACGGCAAAACGACTATCAAGGCTATGGAAACTGCCTGTACGGAAACTGGATTTCAGGCATCAGTTCTATTGATAATGCGCGATTGGGACCACAGGATGACTTACCCGATTTTCTGGCAAACAATAAAGCGCGCAACAAATATTACATGCTGCCGCTGTTACTCGGAATACTTGGCGTTATTGTTCATTGGGCGCGCAACAGAAAAGATTTCAGCATTGTGTTGATGCTGTTTTTCCTTACGGGAATAGCGATTGTAATTTATCTGAATCAAACGCCGAATCAGCCGCGCGAACGCGATTACGCGTACGCAGGATCGTTTTATGCATTTGCCATTTGGATAGGAATAGGCGTTGCAGGACTGTATGAACTGATAAGAAAAATGTCGCCAAAAACAGTAGCAGCAGGTTTATCAATAATTTTATCAGTAAGCGTTCCATATATTATGGCAAAAGAAAACTGGGATGACCACGACCGTTCGGGACGTTATATTACTGCCGATTTCGGTAAAAACTATCTTGAATCATGCGATAAAAACGGAGTTGTATTTACTTATGGCGACAATGATACTTTCTCTCTCTGGTACAATCAGGAAGTTGAAGGCAATAGAACAGACGTACGCGTTGCAAATACATCATATCTTTATTCCGACTGGTATTACGAACAGTTGCTTCACACATATTACGACTCGCATGCATTAAAACTTACTGCTACTCCCGACAAGGTTATAGGCTCTGTCAGAAATATAGTTCCCGTAAAAAACGATCCGAACAATCAGTGGGAATTGAAAGAAGCTCTATCTGTTGTAATGAGCGATGACATACGCGCAAAAGCAATGTCGAACTATTCGGAAAAGCCCATTAACTATTTTCCGACAAATACGGTAAAATTAACCATTGACAAAGATAAAGTCAGAAAAAACGGAATTGTAAGCGATTCGTTGAGCGACGACATGATACACGACAGGATAAATGTAAGTCTTCCTCAAAACGGCGTGCCGAAAAATACACTGGCAATACTTGATATTGTTGCAAACAATTTTGAAGAACGCCCTGTTTATCTCGGAAAAACAATACCTCAGGAATTTATCAATCTTTTTAAAAATAATATAAAACAGGTAGGTCTGGCATATCTTATCACGCCCGAAAAACTTACGCAGGAAACATCCTTTGATATAGAAAAAAATTATGATTTATTTATGAATAAATATCAATTTCGAGGATTAAACGACCCTAATATTTATTGGGACGACGTTGCAAACCGTACATCAACCTGGTACAGGCAGGGATTTGCCGATTTGTTTAACGCACTGATGAGAAAAAATGACAGGGAAAGAGCCAGGGCGGTTTTGGATAAGGTCGATGAAGTTCTTCCTGCTCCGAACAAAATTTATGGTATTAATGAATATATTCCGATATATTTCAGATATATTGTGGGCGATACTGCAAAAGCCAATGAGCGATTGGAATTAAAGTTTAATAAAGTAGAAAAAGAATTACAGTATTATGCCCGTTTTGATATGAATAAACAAATCGGCATTTCAAACGAAATTGCAGAAAATATAAATACACTGAGAAATCTTGTAATGCTGGCAAATATGTACAACAAAGATGCCGAAACAAAAATGACGGATAAATTAGATTTATACAAACAAACATTTTCTGATATTGTAAAAGCATATAATATAAGATAGAAATACAAATAAGATTGTCGGTTGATTATTGAACCATATTAAATCAAAACTGCACAAATAACCTGTTTATAAAATTTAAATTAAAAAATGCGATTCCGACCGCCAAAATTTATAAAACGCTTGTACCCGTCAATAATATGGAATTTTTATAATGATGATGATAAGACGAGCGTTTATTTAACTTTTGATGATGGACCCAATCCGGATGTAACGCCATGGGTATTGGAACAACTTGAAAAATACAATGCAAAAGCAACTTTTTTCTGTTTGGGTAAAAATGTAGAACAATATCCCGAAGTTTTCAAAATGATTTCGGAACATGGGCATAGCGTAGGCAATCATTCGTACAGCCATGTAAAAGGATTTGGCTTAAGCGTTGGCAGATATGTTGAAGATTTTGATTTTGCCGAAGAATTTATTCAAACCAATTTGCTGCGTCCGCCTTATGCACGCTGTACTCCGCTGCAAATAAAAATGTTAAGTCAGCGTTTTCATATAATAATGATGGATATAGTCAGTCGAGATTACAGTAATAAAATTTCGCGACAACATTGTTTGAAAAATATAACAAAATATGTACAGGCAGGTTCGATTGTAGGCTTGCATGATTCGAAGAAATCAGAAAAAAACATTAAATATGTGTTGCCGCGCTTACTCGAATTTCTAAAAGAAAAAGGTTTTGAATGTAAATCTATTATTCTTTGAAAATATTTTATATGCAGGTTTATTTAGCCGCTCATTAATAGCCGCACAAACATGTTTATTAACCATGTTTTCTTTTTTTGTTTTGATACAAAAATAACAGATATTATATATATCATTGCCAATTTTATCGACTTGGCATGGAGCAACAGATTAAATCCATTAAGTTTATTGCGCTGCCGATATTTGCATGTCAAACCAGTTTTTGTTCGAGCGCCATTTTTACCAGTACCATTGAATTTTTTGCTCCGAGTTTCAGAAGCAAATTTTTGCGGTATGTTTTTATCGTTTCGATGCTGAGAAACATTTTGTCGGCAATTTCCTGATTGGTATAACCGTCTATAATCAACCGTAAAAGCTCCTGTTCGCGAACGGTAAGCCATACAGGATTTTTGCTGCGTTTTTTCATCAGAACATCAATCTCGTCGCATAAAAATATTTTTCCGTTCATAACGGTTTCAATGCCTGTAATTACTTCTTCCGACATGGCATTTTTCAGGATATATCCGGATGCGCCGTTATCCATCACGCGTTTGGCTATTGAATATTCATCGTGAGTGGTCAATATCAATATCTTCATGTTCGGATATTTTTGTCTTGCTTCCGTGCAAAAATCCACTCCGCTGCCATCGGGTAAACTGATGTCAAGCAGAAGCAGGTCGGGAATTTCTGCGGCGAGCGCTTTTCTGCACTGGGCTAATGACGAAGATGTTCCCGTAACTTTTGCCACATTCGATTTGTTGATTGACAGAGTCAATCCTTCTGCCAGCATTTTATGGTCGTCTGTTATGTGTACTGTTGTCATGATGGTTCTATTTCGATGCTTACTTCAGTGCCTTTGCCGGGCGACGAGTATATATTCATTTTTCCGTTGTAGCTTGCAACTCTGACGCGAACATTTTCGAGTCCCGAACCTTTTGTAACTTTATCGGGGTCAAAGCCGGTGCCGTCATCATGCACCGAAAGCGAAATCAAGCCTTTTTCTATCATTAGCTGAACGTTGATATTTGCTGCATTTGCATATTTTACGGCATTGTTTATCAGTTCGTATGTGCAGCGGTATATCAAAGTTTTAAGACGGTTGTCCAAATCGGCATCGTCGCCGAAGAAACTGAAATTGACTCCGGGTATTGCTCGGCAAAAATCGTCAAGAGAAACTTTCAATCCGTAGCGCATCAGCGATTCGGGCATTATATGGTGTGCTACTCGGCGCAGTTCGCTTATCGAACGGTCGAGCATGTCTATTGCTTTGTTGAAACGGTCAACATCAGGATTGTCTAAAATTGAATATCCTTTCATGTCTTTGAGATTTAATTTTACTGCCGACAGCATGCCGCCCAGTCCGTCGTGCAGGTCGCGGGCAAGGCGCGAACGTTCGGCGACTTCGCCATCGATGAGCGCCTGTGCGGCTACAAGCTGTTTTTCCTGTTCTATCTGTTTTACCTGCTGTTCGGCATGTTTGCGTTTCTGTACGTTGAGTTTATGACGATAAAAGAGTATGGCGAACGCAAACAGTGCGGCAGCAATACTTATTATAACAATCAATGTATAGAGTGTTTTTTCCTTTTCGAGAGCGGCTATGCGTATTTCTTTTTTTTCGGTTTCGTATTTTACTTCCATTTCGGCAAGGTATCCCTGAAACTGTTTTTCATTTTGTTTCTTAATCAATTCCTGAAATTCGGCAAAATAATTAACAGCCTTTTCTTTATCGTCCAGATAAATATAAGATATGGTGAGATTGCTTAATATACTCATGCTTTCCGATATTAGATTTTCCAGTATGCTTGAATCGGATTCCCATGCTTTGAGTGATAAATTTTTACATTCTTCATAACGACCTTGATAAAAATAAACATTCGCCAATATACTCCATGCCGTAAACATCAATCTTGGTTCTCCATATTCTTCGGCTACATGTAAACATTCCAATGCATATTTTTCGCCTTTGTCATATTCATTTTTCCCTTCGCAGTAATAGTTTGCCAATGATTGCAAACTGAGCATTTCAGATTGTTTGTCTCCAATTTTGCGACTGATTTCAAGAGATTGTGTCACATAGGATATAGCAATATCAAATTCTTTTTTATTGGAATGAATACCTGAAAGATTATAATACACAAGTTCCTTACCGTACTCATACCCTATTTCTTCGGCAATTACTTTTGCCCGCTCAAAATAAGACAATGCATGTTTGTCGTTTAATAATTTTCTGTATATACTGCCGATATTGCACAGAGATACTACACAATTTTTTTTGTCTCCAATATCTTCAAATATCGACAAGGTTTTTTGAAGATATTTCAATGCTATAGTATCTTTATTTTGTAATGTATATACATTGCTCATAAAACCATATAATATAGCTTCGTGTCGTTTATCATTCATTTCGACAGTAAATTCAAGCGATTTTTCTAAATAAGATAACGCAGTATCGTATTGCCCTTTGAAAGTATATCCAATCCCTATAAACCTGTAGAAGTCTTTTATTGCTGTTTTGTCTTTTACTTTTTCGGCAAGATGCAATCCTTTTTCTGCATACATTATTAACTTGTCCATATTACTTTTTTCGTAGCAAAAGCATATTTCTCTGTATAATTCCAACTGTTCCTTATTCGTCAGTTTTTGAGTTTCCAGAACGTTTATCAGAGAATCGGCGTTTGGCGTTTGCCCCGTCATGTTGCAGGCAAGCAGCGCTGTCAGGAATACCGTAAATATTTTTTTCATCGTTTTTATTTTAAAAAGTTTTGCAAAAGCAAAATTTCACAATACAAAAATATTACTTTTTTCGTTTCCTGCAATACCCCATAAATGGGAGTTTTTGCGCTGTAAATAAAAAAGTCCTATTTGTAGGGTATTTTATAAAAATAGCACACTGTATTTTTGCATCAATTTTAATAAATAAAAATAAAGGAGATTTTATTATGAAAAAAACAGTCATTTTAGCCATAACTGCAATTGTTTTGGCAACAGGCGCATTTGCGCAGGAAAAAAAAATTGAATTCGGCGTAAAAGCCGGTTTTAACGTGGCAAGAGAAATTGCCGAAGAAGGCAGCACGGAAATGCGTGCCGGCTTTTACGGCGGAGTTTTTGCGGAATTTTTTATCAGCAACAGGCTTGGACTTCAACCCGGTTTGGTTTATTCAATGCAAGGCGGTAAAAGCGAAGGTTTAACCGATGAATTTGATTATGTTAATTTGCCGGTAATGTTGAAAATTTATGTCCTCAAACGCGACTTGAGCATTGATGCCGGACTACAGCCCGGTTATATGGTAAGCGCAAAAGTTTCGGGTAACGGAGGTTCGGCTGATTTTTATGATATTATAGACAACAAATTTGATGTCGCTGTCAAATTTGGCGCATCCTACAAATTTGCCAAAAGATTTCATGCCGGAATACATTACAGTTTCGGAACAATCAAACTTGTAGATGGAATGGACAACCGCAATGCGGTGATACAGATTGGCGCAGGAGTGAGGTTTTAAGGCGTTATGCAATTAACGGTTAATAATGAATAATACAATGAAAATAGATTGCTTCCCGCTTCGCAGTTCGCAATGACGACTAAACGAAGAATGAAATGACGAAAGCAAAACGTCATTGCAGGCAGGGGCAAAACATGTTTTGCCCGAACAGCGATGAAGCAACACGTCATTGCGAACGAAGTGAAGCAAACCGGAGAATAATTAATAATTAATAATTAATAAAAAACGGAAGTAAACATTCGAGATGTTTAAGACAACATCCGAAATGTTTAAGACAACATCCGAGATGTTGAAGACAACATCCGAGATGTTGAAGACAACATCCGAAATGTTGAAGACAACATCCGAAATGTTGAAGACAACATCCGAAATGTTGAAGACAACATCCGAAATGTTGAAGACAACATCCGAAATGTTGAAGACAACATCCG